>JBGTLM010000374.1:0-4102 GCA_041744135.1 Pyrinomonadaceae bacterium | reverse complement strand
ATGGGTACGGACGGTCACGATTGATGAGCAGGAATATAAGCTGACCGCTCACCTTTTTCAACACAAACAGGCACTCGGTCTGTGGTCAGAACTGACTTGTGGCTTTATTTGACTCTTGACTCTCAGCACAGAAGGCAGCCCAATGCCTTTGCTCAATTTCATGGTTTTATGCTTTTACGAAAACTCACTTTCAATCACCGAAGAGCACATAACGACTGCCTTCAAGCTTCGACGCGATCAGCATTCAGGCGGCAGGAATAAGTTACTTGAGAAGCATGCTATCGGGCCGTCAGCTGCAAGGCTTCGTTAGATGGGGCTTCCCACAATTCAATCTGCCTAAATATTACACAAGCTGCCCCAATCCTTTTCCTTCAACCTACCCTTTTTCAATTTCACATCTTTAGGCTTAACTGTCGGAGTTGCTTGAGGCAAACTTTCTCCACGTGGAACGAGCCACATTTCCACCGTCATCTTTTTACGGTAGCCACCATTCACGATCATGATCCTACTGCGATCAATGCCACGACGATCGCCAAGATAATCCTCTACACAATCCATCCAACCTTGAACTTCACCACGCCTGCTAAGCCGACCATCATAGATTATAAGATGGCCAGAAGAATCCGGCACCGTTTGCAATTGAATGGCGTAAAAGTCGAGACGAGCCATGAGGTCTTCCCAATTAAAGTTACTGATCTCGTCAATCTTACGAGATTCAACAGCCGCCGATGACGCTCCGGCCATCACAAGAAGGAGGGACAAACTGGCAAGAATTGATTTAAGGGTTCGCATGCTTATTTAGCCACAAACATCGGACCAGAATAGGCACATCTAACTCCGGCCTTCAGCTGCGGCGCGCGACCAGCATTCAAGCTGAGGGAACAACGCTACTTGAGAAACATGCAGTCGCGCCGTCAGCTGCTGTTGGGCGGCGCGTTACCGGGGACGATTCAATATATGGGACTGCATGAGGAGGTTCGCCACTCACCTCTATTTCTATCAACTCTGATGCTGATGCGTGCCCCCAGAGGGTAGTCATAGTTCTTACGCTTTGCCCAATAGAGCAAGGTTACGCCCTCAGCATCGTCATGACGATCTCCAAGTACCCAGGATTCAATTGGATATTCCGCTTCCCGCATATAAACATGCTTACGCCGTTCAGCATCCCTCACGAAGGATTCTAAAACCTGCTTATATTCACCCGATCTCATTTGGGATAAGACAACATCGCCAAGACCTTCTGGGATGCGATCACGTAGCGGGTTGAAGAGAGCGATTGGCTGTTCAGAGATTGCGCCGTAACGATATGTGCGAAAGAGAACTGGAGACGCATACGACAGGCCTCCCCGACGGTGAATGTCACGACCAAGGCTAAGATAGCCACACGTGGTTTAAAAATCTTACGCCACATCAGAGTTCGTCTTTCGCTGCTTACCTAACAAGAAGACGCCCAACGTAAAGGGTTTTATCCGCAATGCCTGCGCAAGACTGGGAACAGAGCAAGCGGGAGGCATTGCGGATAAAGCCATGTTGGACTGAACCGCTGGTTACGAGAGCGAACCTAGCGAGTTCTATGGGGATTGTAAAGAGTAATGCGTTGACGACCGAAGTCGTACAGCAGCATCAGGCCTCTCGATTGAACGTGAGCGCGGGCAATGCCGCTGTCGGTAGGCGAGTTCATGGCGTGAGCGAGAGCGGGCGGGGTAGCAAAGGGGTTTGCCAGAGGGCGAAGATCTGTGCCCTGAACAGACTATGGCAAAGACCCGACACTGCGGGCCAGAAGAGCACGGTAATGAGAGTCGCTGCTTGCCGATGATAGTCATGATGAGTCCAGCGGTGGCGCTCGCAGAGAGCCAGGTCCGAGTTCGAAAGCGGGTAAGTGCGCCAGAGAAACCAGGGTGCCAACGCGACATGCTGGGCAGCGGGCCAGATCGAAGCCGGTCACTTCGAGCATCAGTTGGCGCGCAGACTTCTTGACGGTTGGGGATGGTGGTGCAAGGTTTAAGAGTGCTCGGCAGCGGTCGAGCTTCTGCTTGCGAGAGCGGTTGGCGAGGAAGCCAAAGTGACGAATGCGCATGAAGCCTTCTGGCAAGACGTGAAGTAGGAAGCGGCGGATGAACTCGTCAACTTGCAGGGCCATGGTGCGAGTGTGGTTTCCATTCTTTCGATCTCGGTAAAAGAAGGTAACCCGCGGGCCCTCGGTTGAGTGCGCCACTGAGAGGAGGCGATTGTTTGAGAGGGCTACTCGATGGGTGTAGCGGCCAAGGTAGTCCAGGACATTCTCGGGGGACGAGAAGGGACGTTTGGCGTAGACCACCCACGGCTTCTGGCGTAGTGAGTGGACCAAAGCAGCGAAAGTGGCTGGTTCGGCCAGTGCAGCAGTGCGGCCTGGGAACTGCAGGTCACCCTTGCTGAAAGCCCGTTCGAGCAGAGCGAGAAACTTGCCGCGGAACACGAGCGAGAGCGCCTTGACCGAGAAGAGGAAAGTCTGACGGGCCGCTATCCAACGCGTGAGATCGAAGGACAGTGCCCCTCCGGGAACGAGGCAGTGCAGATGGAAGTGATCGCGGAGGGTCTGGTCCCAGGTGTGCAGGACACAGATGAACCCGAGCAGGCCATCGAGGTGAGTGCGCGCAAACTCGAGCAGGGTTTGCGAGACGGCTTTGAACAAGATATCGCAGAGCACCTTCTTGTTGACCAGTATGAGTGGATTGAGTTCGTGCGGGAGGGTGAATACGAGATGGAAGTAGCCCACCGGTAGCAAGTCGGCTTTGCGGTCTTCGAGCCACTGGGCCTTAGCCAGCGAGCCACACTTGGGACAGTGGCGATTCCGGCAGGAGTTGTAAGCTGGTTGCTGATAGCCGCAGCCATCACATTGCTGCAGGTGCCCGCCAAGAGCCGCAGTGCGACAGGACTCGATGGCCCGCATGACCTTCAGCTGCGCCCGAGGCAGCGGTTGAGCCTGGCGGTAAGACTCGCCATAGGCGCGAAAGATATCAGCTAGTTCCGGACTTCGTTTGCCTCCTGCCGCTTGATGTTGCTGAGCCAGCGGCATGATGTGCAAAGTTGGGCTATTGCGGCGTCTCGCTCCTGGGTGTCGCGAGCAGTTCGAGCAAGTCTTGCCTGGTCTCAAAACTTCTGACCTGCAGGTAACGCATAGTGGTACTGATCGCGGTATGGCCCATGAGCGACTGAATGGTGCGCAGGTCAAGGCCGGCTTCGAGCAAGTGAGTGGCAAAGCAATGCCGCAACGTGTGGATGCCGTGACCGCGGGTGATACCAGCTCGGCGTTTGGCTTCGTAGTAGATCTTTTGCGCCCGGCCGATGTGGAGCTGGTGGTGGGGATCTCTACTGCTGGGGAAAAGCCAGGTCGTAGGCCGGTAGAGTTTCCAATAGAGACGGAGTTCTTCGAGCAGCCGTGGGGAAAGCAGGGTGTAACGATCCTTGGCACCCTTTGCTTGCTCGACGCGGATCATCAGGCGCTGGCTGTCGATGTCAGCGGGCTTCAGCTTGACGACCTCGCTGACCCGCAATCCGGCGGCGTAAGTAGTCATCAGCAGGACCCGGTACTTTGGGGACCCTGCACACGCAAAGAGCCGTTCGAGTTCCTGGCGGCTGAGCAGAACCGGGAGCGTCTTTGGTTTCTTGCGCGGCGGCAGCGGCAGACTAACCTGCTCCCAACCGACGACCTCAAGATAGAAAAAGCGAAGCGCGCAGACCACAACATTGCAGGTGCTCCAGGAGAGTGACCGCTCGACTGTCAAATGGAGGAGGTAGGCTTTGATCTTCTCAAAGTCGAGTTGGTCCGGCGGAGTGTGGTAATAGTTGGCCAGCGCTGTGACCGCGGCCAGGTACGATCGTTCAGTTCTGGGCGAGAAGCGCCGCAGCTTCATCGCATCCGTCATTTGCTTGCGTAGTGTTCCCATAGTGCCTCCTTCAATGAAACAATTGAGCTCGATGCTCCTTCATGAGCATCATCGAAAGCATTCTAGGGAACTGAATATGAGAAGCTGAAAGGAACGATCTGAGGCCCGTATCGGAGGAAAAATCGCGCCCGATTATGAGGGGTCGCAATCCACCGCGAAGCGGTTTAGTTCAACTA
>JBGTLM010000373.1:0-22638 GCA_041744135.1 Pyrinomonadaceae bacterium | reverse complement strand
TGGGAAGACTGCCCGAACTTCTCCTCTTCGGCGTGATTGCCGCGGGAGCAAACTTGGTTGGCGGTCTGGTATTAATCAAAGCCGGTGCTCACCGATTTGGGGAGCGCTTTCTGAAATATCTGGTCGCGCTCGGCGCGGGTTTCATGTTGGCAGCCATCTTCGTCGAGATCCTTCCCGAGACAGTCAGTCTGTGGACTCAGGGCCGTTCGGGGGAAAACGCCGCGGAAGCAGTCGTGGGGGCCATGACGCTCCTACTCGCCGGCTATCTGGTCATTCAACTCTTTGAACACACGATTGCTCCGCACTTCCACTTTGGTGCCGAGACACATCCGGAGTCGTTCATGCGACCCTCCGCCGCCTACGCGGCAGTTGGGGGACTCTGGATTCATACGTTCTTCGACGGGGTCTCGATCGCGGCGGCTTTTCTGGTTAACTTTCGAGTTGGGCTGCTCGTTTTTATTGCGATTCTCTTGCACAAGATGCCCGAAGGGTTCACTGTTGCCTCGATAATTTTGGCATCGGGACGCTCTGAGAAGAAGGCTCTGCTGGCTACTGCGGCGATCGGCGCCGCCACGCTCGCGGGGGTTGTCGGAGTGGCAATTCTTCAGGCGAAGGTTCAGTCGGCAGTTGCCTATGCCCTGCCCTTCTCCGCTGGCGTAACCCTCTATGTTGCCGCGAGCGACTTGATTCCTGAGGTGAATCATAACGAAGAACGAAACCCCATGGTGTCGATCGTCGTTTTTGTGGGCGTAGCGATGTTCTATATTTTACATAAACTGATTGGACTACTAGACGGATTAGCGGCTGTGCGACTTGGCTAGGTACTCATGGTTTTCAGACCCAGGTTGATTCTAAAATTCCGTACCGCTTTTCTGGCCATCGTTTTCGCGACTCTGGTTTGGTTGCCTGGACCAAACGTCCTCGCTCAAGCTACGACCAAGTCGCCCATTCCTCTTCCTGAACCATTCACTCCAATCGTTGACTATGCAAATGTCATAGATCCCGAAACTCGAAGGCGTCTGGAAGCGATCTATAAGAATCTCAAGGAGCGAGCTGATATCGAATTCGCAGTCGCAACTGTCCAGTCGACGGGCGACCGCGATATCTTCGAGTACTCGTTGGACATTTCCCGTGGCTGGGGGATTGGATCAAAGGAAGGTGAGAAAAACGGCCTCCTCCTGGTGGTGGCCGTGAATGACCGCAAATACTTTACTCAAGTTAGCCGTCACCTTGAAGGTGATCTGAATGACGGTTTAGTTGGACAAATCCAGCGCCAACGTTTGGTACCGCAGTTCCGACGAGGGAATTATAACCAGGGAATCTACGATACGATTCAGGCCTACGTCGCTACTCTGGCAGAAAAGCGGGGCTTCACCGTTGAAGGTATAGACCAGAGTTACGCTTATCGCACGCCGCGGGAACAACCCAGGAGCCAGCCCACGGCTGCGGTGCCTTCCTCATGCTGCGCTCTCGGTGTCGTGATTATTTTCATAATTATCCTCCTTTCCATCATGCGGGGCGGAGGCGGAGGTTGCTTGAACATGTTTTTACTGGGCTCTTTGCTCAATAGCGGTGGCCGGGGAGGTTGGGGTGGTTCCAGCAGCGGATGGGGTGGTGGCGGATTTGGCGGTGGCGGCGGCGGTGGATTCGGGGGAGGGGGTGACTTTGGCGGTGGCGGTGCCGGCGGTAGTTGGTAGGGGACCAGTGAGCTTTGGCCAATCACAATGCCCCGGACGCTGTCGCGACTTGAGTCCGGACTCTGCTACTATCCACGGCATACAATAAGGATGGTTAAGACATTAGTTAAGGAAGCGCTGAATGGCTTGGTTACCGACTTGCGCGCGACGCATGGCGATAATCTCGCCTCGGTGGTGCTTTACGGTTCGGCGGCGGCGGGGGACCAGGTAGAGTTGCGGTCGGATTACAATTTGCTCATCGCCCTGAACAGGATAACTCCTGAAGATCTTCGCCAGGCCCAGGCGCCCATGCGCGAATGGCGCCGATTGGGGCATCCGATCCCTGTGTACTTCACGGTCGAGGAACTATCGGACGCTGCGGACGTATTTCCCATCGAGTTTCATCAAATGGCAAATGCGCGCGTTATCCTTTTTGGCAGGGACCCGTTCGAGGTCGTCAAGCTTTCTGACGCTCACTTGAGGCATCAGGCCGAGTACGAGCTTCGTAGTAAGCTGATTCAACTCCGTCGTCTTTACATTCCCGCGTCCGCATCAGTCGAAAAGCTTTGCGATCTGATGAGCGACAGTCTGGCAAGTTTCGCATCTCTATTTCGCGCGGTGTTGATGCTTCATGGTGAGGAGGCGCCGGTCGCGAAACCCGACTGTGTGCGAGCGACGGCTAAACTGTTGAAGCTTGACCTGCGAGCGTTTGAAAGAATATTTGCCATGCGGGCCACGGGTGAGCGGCCGGCCACGGACGAGGAAGCCAATGAACTTTTCGCGGCCTATATGTTACAAATCGAACACGTAGTTGAGGCGGTTGACGAGAAAAAACTGGAGATGCACCCTTGAACAGATAACTGTTCTGTGAAACAAGCCCAGTCTCTCGTTATTTGAGCGAAGTTCCTGCAACAAAAGACGATCCACGAAATGACTCGGAAACAAAGCGAAGCTGGTTAGTGTGACGTCGTGAGGGTTCGCGGATCATTTCTGTTTGGGCGGGGCCTATAAATCAAGTTAAGAACCTTCTGGAGATTGAAACATGAATCGCAAACGAACATTGTTATTTGCCTTAGTTGTTTTCGTATCCTTGACAGCGAGTGGTTGCAGCTACAACACGCTCACCACCAAGCAACAAAACGTGAAGGGCAAGTGGGCCAACGTTGAAACTCAACTTCAACGGCGTGCCGATCTGATTAATAACCTGGTCGAATCTGCGAAACTTGCCGGCGTACAGGAACAGGAAGTCTTCGGTAAGATCGCTGAAGCGCGATCCCGGCTTTTGAACGCCACGAACCAGGCGCCCCAGGGCGAGGGCGGCGATAAGTCGCCGGAGCAAAAGCAGGCGGTGATCGACGCGGCCAATAGTTTCGGCGGCACGATTGGTCGGTTGCTGGTGCTGCAGGAGGCGTATCCGCAGTTGCAGTCCAATCAAAACTTTTTGAAGCTGCAAGACGAAGTGGTAGGAACGGAAAACCGGATCGCCACAGCGCGCAAGGATTACAACGACGGGACGCAGGACTACAACACGACCCGCGCGAAGTTTCCTACCGTGATTTCGGCAAAACTGTTTGGCTTTAAGGAAGAGCCTTACTTCAAGGCCGAGGAAGGAGCGACGCAGGTGCCCAGGATCGACTCAAATACCCTGCGTCCCGGCGCCACCCCGACGAAGTAGCGTTGATTTTGGTCGTTAGCAGCAAAGGCCGCCTGCCGAGGGCGGCCTTTTTTTTTAAAGACGATCTGGAAACTAAAACCCCCTGGAGCTACACATCGCGCAGTGGTCACACGGCTTGTCGCCAGGTTCCAGGCTGCAGGTCCTCTCCTTCTCAAAGAAGTTTACCAATTCGGATACTGTGGCTTCCTCGACCCCAAATTTCTCCTGACTGGGGTGTGCCGCAGAGGCATTGACGCCGGCTAGCCAAGGCGAATGGGTCAGAGGAAAGGGTCTCTCGCTGCCGGGATTCGAGGATGTGAATCCTATCTCCGAAGTGGTGGTGTCTCGAGGTTGGGAGCGAACTTTCGCTTCAATCTGCTCCAGGCGTTTCTGTAGTTCGCTAAGCCCGGCGCGCATTGCGGCCAGCTCAGCAGTCACGTCGGAAAGCGAGCTGGAAGCGGCACCCATACTAGATTGGCTTCCTGATCCACCAGATACACGTCTGGCTATTCTTTCCGCAATCAACCGGGCCTGTTCGAGTTCCGTGCTCATTTCGTAAAGCGGGAGGATTCTGCCCGCATTTTCTGGCGCATACCTGTTGAGGTTTTCGAAAAGCGTTGACAAGGCAGCGCACTCCAAGGTGGCTGCGTCCTTTCGAGTTGCTTAAGTCTGTTTACTCGTCTTTCAATAAATCAATGCGATCGACCACACCAACGATCGCCGAGTCGATGGCGGCGCCGCTCTTTCCGGTGGCCGCGGTCGAAGCGCTCCAGCCCTCCTGCACAATCAACACCGTGTCGCCGACGCCCGCATCAACGGCATTCAGGGCCAGCACTGTGTATGGGGTTTCTTCGCCCTCGGGAGTGATCTGCTGGCAAAGCATCACACTCGCATTCTCGTAACGATGATTCTTTTGCGTAGCGACGATGTTCCCAACCACTCGTGCGAGAATCATATACTTGGCGAAAACTACGCAGCATCTAACCTAGTTTTAGGTGCCTCAAGACTCGTTAGCTCCGAGGCTGTGAAAAACTCGAGAAGTCTTGCTCAACTCAGGGCAGCCACTCAATACGGAACCGCGAGCGGTAGCGACCGGATGATAGCACTCAACTCATCTGACAAAGTTGTGTGGAGTCCCACAGCTGTTTGAACCATCCGCCAATCTTGAGTGCTAGTAACCGGTCGCTACCGCTCGCGGTTCCGTAATTGTTTGCGCCTGCGTGGCTTATTGCAACCAAGCTACCTGCGGTCCGAGCATCAACGCGTTACATGCGCATTCGAATCAACGATCGCGATGATCGTGCAGTCTGTCGGAGTATCTTCTCTCTTGAAAGGAAAGCTGGCTTCCTTACCGCGACACCAGAAAACCAGCTCGCCCACTCCTGCCCCAACCGAGTCGACCGCCACCATTGGCTTGCCCGACGGTTCGAGATCCTTGTTCAAAGTTTGCACGACGAGCAGCTTGCGCCCTTCGAGGGATTCGTTCTTGACGGTCGCCACCACCGTCCCAATGACGCGAGCAAGCTGCATATTTCGTAAATCGTGAATCGTGATCGTGAATGGAAACTGTGAATAGTTACGAAACCATTTTAACTATTCACGATTCACGAGGGGTGATATCGACCGTATCGATAACGCCGACGATCGCAGCGTCAACAGGCGTATCTTTCAGGCCCTCGGCCAGACGAGCGCTTGAGCCGGCAACTACCAGCACCCGCTCATGAAAACCGGCGCCCACTGTATCGACGGCGACCACATAGCCCGTCGTGTCGGTTCCATCTACATTGATGGGACGAACGATGAGCAGCGTCTTACCGAGTAGCCGTTCATCCTTATGCGTTGAGACGACCGTGCCAAGGATGCGCGCGATGATCATGCCTAGTTGCGATTGCCTATTGGCAGTGCCTCGTCAACGCTGCCGTGCGGGCGAGGGATTACGTGTACACTCACAAGTTCGCCAACCCGGCGGGCCGCTGCCGCCCCGGCATCTGTCGCCGCTTTCACAGCCGCTACATCACCGCGCACAATCGCAGTTACAAAGCCGGCACCTATCTTCTCGTACCCAATCAGTGTGACGTTGGCGGCTTTGACCATCGCGTCAGCTGCTTCAATCATGGCCACCAATCCCTTGGTTTCGACCATGCCCAGTGCTTCTTGTGGCATTTGCTAGTCTCCTGTTCTGGTGAATCGTGAATCGTAAATTGTAAATCGACTGTTAGGCTCGATCCATTCACTTTCCAACTCCAATTCTTACGGATGGCTATTCTGGAGTCCTTTCGATTGCCCATCCACTGTAACAAATCATCGAGTTTAACTGAATACCAGGGTCCTCTTTTGGTTTTTCTAAGACCAATACTTGATGGTTTCGCACGAACCTGGAAAATGACTTGTTACCCAGCCTTAAGTCAATTCACGATTTACGATTTACGATTCACGATTTGTTATCCACTGCCTGCAATAAAAGTTCGACTAGCTCTTCTCTCGTTAATGCAATCTTCCCGGAACCGTTTTCGGCAGGCCCACGATAACTTGTCGAGGGCCGATCCCCAGAAGGACATGTGAGCTGCGTTTCATGAAGGTAGCCGCATGCCTGGCAACGGGCTCCTTCGCCCAGATACCCCGCTGCTTCCCGCACATTAATTAGTTTCTCGATGGCATCGGTCGGCAAGTTTTTTGAGCCTCCAAGTATCCGCGAAAGGATCGCAATTCGGGCCGTGTGCTCGAGCGTCTCCAAACGATCGAATGCTTGCCACAAATCCGCGCCGTAAGCCACGGCGCCGTGGTTGGCCATCAGAAGCGCGTTGTGGTGTTTTACGAGCGGACGCATCGCCTCGGTCAACTCGTCGGTCGAAGGAGTTCCGTAGGACGCCAACGGTACACACCCAAGGGTCAGAATCACTTCGGAGAGTATCGGCTGATCGATTGCCAACCCGGCAACTGCGAAAGCCGTCCCGTGTGGCGGATGTGCATGGCAGACCGCCTTGACGTCGCTCCGCTCCCTATAAATCAACAGATGCATTGCCAACTCACTGGAGGCTTTCCGCTCGGTGAGCGGCTTGCCGTCTGCGTCTGTCAGCGCAAGAAAATCCTCTGTCATGCGCCCTTTGCACGTCATTGTCGGTGTCGCAACGATGCGGCCGTCGTCCAGGCGCACGCTGATGTTGCCGTCAGAGGAGACGACGTAACTGCGTTCGTACATCAGATTGCCGACCCGAACTATTTCGCGTCGAGCGCTTCTTTCATCCAATTAAATTTGCAGGGACTGTTATAGTTCCTGTTCCTTCGGTTCAAAAGCCTCTTCATGGTTATGGCTGCGGCGCGCATTGGTGACCACGCTAGCCTGCGGGCGCGCCAGAAAATACGATAGTGATTCCAGCGAAGTTGTTAAGTCAACGGTTTTGACTTTCACTCCCAGACGCGCGCTGAGAGATGCCGGCGCGAAGTTGAGCACCGCTTTCACACCTGCAGCCATCACCTGATTCAAGACTCGCTGCGCTGCTCGAGCGGGCACGGCAATAACCGCAACGTCAACCCCCTGCTCTTTAACGATTCGAGCAATCTTCTTGACGTCGTGCACCAGAACCTCGCCGCTGCCTAAACATTGGCCAATCTTTGAGACGTCATTATCAAATAGTGCCACTACGGTGAAATTCGATTTTTCGAATCCGTGATAGTTGGCCAGAGCCGTACCCAATCTTCCGGCACCAATGATGGCTACCCGATGAGGATTGTCCAGGCCAAGAATCCTGGTAATGTTCGCTTGCAACTCCCCAACGAAGTAACCGACGCCTCGTACGCCAAACTCGCCGAAGTAACCTAAGTCCTTGCGGATTTGTGCGGAATTGAGATTGAACTGCTCGGCAAGCTCCTGCGATGAAATAGTTTTGATCCCCGCCGCTGAGAGCGTATTCAAACAGCGTAGGTAAACGCTGAGCCGGTTAGTTGTGAGTTCTGAGATCTTCTCTGACTTCATTGAGGGCCTGTTGGTGGAAGTATATCCCTAATGCGAGTTCAATGGTAAGGGCATGACTTTCACGCGCGTTGCTGAATCGCGGGACCATCAACTACAATCGCGTGCGTTTAACGAACTTGCCCGCATCGACTCTGTTCTTGGTCAATGATTGCACATCTCTCCGGCACACTTCTTTCGAAACAGGCGACTTCGGTAATACTTGATGTCGCCGGCGTCGGTTATGAAGTCACGATTCCCATTTCGACTTTTTACGAGTTGGAGGAACCGGGCGCCAGTGTCCAGCTGCGCATCTACACGCACGTCCGCGAAGACGCGTTGCAACTCTATGGTTTCAAAACCGCTCGCGAACGCGAGCTCTTCTTGCGTCTAATCTCGGTCAGCGGAATCGGTCCGAAGCTGGGTATCACTTTGCTTTCGGGCATGAGCGCCGACGAGATGATCGCTTCAATCCGTACCAACAATCTGGCTCGGCTGACTTTGATTCCCGGGGTTGGGAGAAAGACTGCGGAGCGGTTGGTGGTGGAGCTGCGGGACAAAGTTGCTTCGCTTTCGTCACCGCAGCTGGAAGAAGAATTAGGCGCTCAGCCCGAAGTGGCAGCTCCACCAACAGAGGATTCGGTGCGTTCTGATGCGCTTTCCGCCCTCTTAAATCTCGGTTATCAACGCAACGCGGCCGAGAAAGCTGTCAACGGCGCGCTCAGCGAAGGTGGCGATGTGTCTGTGGAGTCAATCCTGCGGCAAAGTCTTCGCAAACTCGCGAAAGGATGATCGCCACTGACCAGCGAAGTGCTCAGAATTTTCTTTTACAACGAGTGACTTGTCTTATCGATGATCTGTTGAGCGGTCGAGATCCAGACAGTTGGCTTCGGTTTGTTGTTCTGCAAGATGTCGCTCAAATGGCGCGACTCAATTACAGAACCGGGAGCGGTAGCGACGCACTCAACCAACGAGATCACTCTGGACACGAAAGTGAATCTGCACTCCGGATCAGCTTGGATAGAAGACTTCTTTGGCCGCATTGTTTACCTATGTGATTGTAATAGCGAATAATCATTCGTTACCTGAGTGCGGTCGCTACCGCTCCCGGTTCTGTATTATTGCTTTAGTTCCACTTAGTCCGTACGATTCGAGAAGCGAAATATCTAAACATGTCAACAGAGCAACCCGCCCGCGTGCGTGACGAAGCTCCGAACGACGACGAGCGACAGTTTGAATTGACCGTTCGTCCGACGCGGCTCTCTGAGTACATTGGACAGCGTCAGGTCAAAGAGAACCTCCGTGTTTACATGAAAGCCGCCCTGGGCCGCAAAGAGGCTCTCGATCACGTGCTGTTGACCGGTCCCCCAGGTCTCGGCAAGACGACCCTCGCCAACATCATCGCGAACGAAATGGGTGCTGAGATGCGGTCGACCGCCGGCCCCGCCATTGAAAAGGCTGGCGACATCGCTGCCCTCCTAACCAATCTGCAGGAAGGCGACGTGCTTTTCATCGACGAGATTCACCGTCTACTTCCGGCCCTCGAAGAGAAACTGTATCCCGCGATGGAGGACTACAACCTGGATTTACTTATCGGCCAGGGCGCTGGGGCCAGATCCATCAAATTGGAATTGCCAAAGTTTACGCTGGTGGGAGCAACGACTCGCGCGGGCTTGCTCACCGCTCCCTTACGCGGGCGTTTTGGCATCGTATTTCATCTTGACTTCTACCCGCACGATGACTTGGAAGTGATTTGCAAACGCTCGGCGGAGATTTTGGGAGTGGAGATAGACGAGGGAGGAGCCCGCGAGATTGCCAGACGGTCAAGAGGTACGCCGCGTATTGTCAACCGGTTACTTCGGCGCGTTCGCGACTACGCGGAGGTTGATTATGACGGGCGCATCACCAAAGGCATCGCCCAGGATGCGCTCAACCGGATGGAAGTAGACACCTTTGGTCTTGACGAAATGGACCGCAAGCTGCTCCTGACAATCATCGAGAAGTTTAATGGCGGGCCAGTGGGCTTGGGAACAATTTCCGCTTCCATTCACGAGGAGAAGGATTCGATCGAGGAGATCATTGAACCCTATCTAATTCAAATCGGCTTCCTCGACCGCACTCCCCGCGGGCGTATGGCAACCAGACGAGCGTACGATCATTTTGGCGTTAATCCTTCCACCCCCCACAAACCCAGCCTGTTCGATTCTCATTGAAGATTTTGGTAGGGTGTTAAATCCATTGTTGAAGTAACACCGGGATTTAGCTCACATGAGAATTTCTTCGTTCTCTCGTCAGTCGTTCGGCGTTGTAAATCGTGGGCCGTGGCGCTCAATCTTCAGCCACTCATTCCATCAATTTCATGAGAACGACTTATTCACTTCCGCCGCAGCGATGAGTTATTTCGGTCTGCTGGCGCTCTTCCCGACGCTGCTATTGCTGCTCGCGACAAGCAATCAGATCGCCGCGGCGGCGGACCTACTTAATCGCGCGGTCGACGTTTATCCCGGGTCGCGAACCTTTTTACGAGAGACTATTCGATCACTCAACACTGTGGGTCCGGGTGTGATAATTACATGTTTCATCGTAGTTCTGTGGGCCGGTTCGTGGGTATTTGCTGTGATCGAACGCGCTTTAAACCGCATCTGGAGAACAACCTCCCGCACTTTCTGGCACGGTCGAGCAATAACCGTTGGCATGATTGGAATCGTCGGACTGCTCCTGGCGTTGTCAGTGTTGACAGCTTCGGCCGTAGTTGGGCTAAGAGAAATAGCCGGCAACCTTTCTCCCAGGCAGATGGTTCGTTATCCGATCCTCTTGTCTGTCGGTAGTGCTTTCTGGCAAGGTGTTTTTGCGGGGCTAAGCTACCTAGTCACTGTAGTTCTCTTCATCGTGGTGTATCGTTTCCTACCCAAGGCGGAGGTGAGTTTGCGCGACACGCTGCCGGGCGCACTCTTCGCAAGTCTCTTGTGGGAGTTGGCAAAATACATATTCGCGTGGAGCGTGAATTATTTCCATTACGATCAGATCTACGGCTCTGTCGGAGCCGTGGTTGCAGTTCTAACCTGGAGCTATGTCTCAAGTTTGATACTCTTGTTCGGGGCGCAGCTTACCGCGGTATTCTATCGGGAGCACCCTCATTACCCTGCTCCTCTTCCCGTTCCTGCTTCTACTCCGGAGTAAGCCACTTGGTTGTAGCTTTGCCGTATGCATATCTCGGAATTCGATTACGAACTCCCGCAAGAACTAATCGCGCAACAGCCTCTAAAGCAACGCGACGCTTCGCGGATGTTGGTGGTGGACCGGGAAAAGAAAGCGTGGGTTGAGACAGACTTTGCGTCTTTGCCTGATTATGTTCGCAAAAACGACGTCCTCGTAATCAATAATACTCGCGTTTTCCCGGCGCGCTTGGTGGGTCAGCGCGAACCGTCGGGTGGTCGGGTGGAAGTTCTGCTAGTGCGTGAGCTTGGGCCGTCAGTCTGGGAAGCGCTGGTGAAGCCCGGGGCTAAATTAAGGCAAGGTGCCCGCGTGAAGTTTGGTGATTCGAGGTTGCGCGCCGATGTGCTTGATGCTCCCGGAAATGGCCTCCGCCACCTTCGTTTCCACTACGAAGGTCCATGGGACGGCGTTCTGGAAGAAGTGGGCGAAACACCACTTCCCCCTTATATCAGTCGCCCCGCCGGAGCATCCCTGGGAGATCGCGAGCGGTATCAAACGATCTTCGCGCGCCAAAAAGGCGCCATTGCCGCACCCACGGCTGGCCTGCACTTTACAACGCAAGTCTTTGACCGAGTCTTGGCCCGCGGCGCTCAAATCGCCGAGATCACTCTACATGTTGGCTACGGAACCTTCGAGCCAGTGCGCGTAAATGACGTCGCGCAGCATCGCGTGGCCTCTGAAGAGTTCGAGCTTTGCGAGAAGGCGGCGAGTACGATAAACGATGCGCGGGCGGGCGGGGGACGCGTGATAGCCGTGGGAACGACCACAACTCGGGCGCTGGAGTCTTCAGTCAACTCCAAGGGCCAGCTTGAACCTGCGCGAACAAAAGCGGACCTGACGATTGTCCCTGGTTACAAGTTTCGTATGGTTGATGCGCTGCTGACCAATTTTCATCTCCCTCGTTCATCGTTGCTCCTTCTGGTGTGCGCATTCGCGGGTCGCGATCTCGTGCTGCAGGCCTACCGTCACGCTGTCTATCGGGACTATCGCTTTTACAGTTACGGCGACTGCATGTTACTGATCTAGTGATTCCTAAAACGATGGTGTTAGACTAAAGGGCGGTAAACGGACATTCCCCTAAGATGGCTGTACTTAAAAAAATTCGTACTCGATGGTGGACCCAGCCGGAGCAGCCGGATAGCTATCCTCGGCCTCAGCCTGAGCGGGCTCCGGTTCCAAGCGTGGGAATTAGGTACGACGTGAGACCCCTGACCATTTCGCAACTCGACGAGTGCTGGCACCTTGACCAACGATGTTTCGTAGACGGCGAGGCCTACAGCCGCGAGACGTTCGAATATCTCTTGACGGCAACCGAATCCGTTTCCTACCGGGCCGTAACCTCCGGCGGCGTGATGGTCGGATTTGTGATCGGACTTGTTGAACCCGATCACACAGGACACGTAACCACCGTCGGCGTGGCCCCGGAACATCGGCGTCGCCACTTGGGAAAGCGACTTATGCTGCAGGTTGAAGAAGGTTTTCGCCGTCGGAGTGTAAGGCTTGTGAGACTCGAAGTGCGGTCGTTGAACACGCCTGCCCAGAAGGTTTACGAGAATCTGGGCTATGCCGTCACACAGCGACTGCCTAAATACTACTCCAATGGCGGGGATGGTCTGTTGATGCTGAAATCGCTCGGCTAAAACTTCTAGCTTTACCCTTTACGCAGTTCTGTCAGAACTTGCTTGGCAACTGCCTTCAAGGTATCGAAAACACCCGCCCCTGAAGAAGCGACCGCTTCAACAACCGGCTCACCCTTGCGCTGCAACTCCGCAGCAAGGTCCTCAGTGTGAATGATGTTAGGTAGGTCGCGCTTATTTAGCTGTAGCACGTAGGGCATTTTCATAAGGTCATAGCCCTGCGCGCGAAGATTCTCTTCAAGATTGTAAAGCGATTCAATGTTGGCATCCATGCGTTCTTCCTGCGAGTCGGCGACAAACACAACCCCGTCAACGCCTTTGAGGATAAGCTTACGGGAAGCGTCATAGAAGACTTGGCCGGGTACAGTGTACAAGTGAAAGCGCGTTTTGAAGCCTCGCACGGTCCCCAATTCGAGAGGCATAAAATCGAAAAACAGTGTTCGATCCGTCTCGGTGGCGAGACTGATCAGTTTGCCTCGCGACTGGGGAGCTGTTGAATCAAAGATGTACTGCAGGTTGGTCGTCTTACCACAGAGTCCCGGGCCGTAATATACGATTTTGCAGTTGATCTCCCGTGATGCGTAATTGATAAAAGTCATAGTCGTTTTTCTCTAGCTGAAGAGACTGTCGATGTCTTCGTCTGTGATTCCGGCAAACGGGGAGTCGAGATCCTCGTTGCTAGCCTCGGTGACCGCTTTAAACATTGTGGCAAGCTGATTTGAGATCTGCCTACTACGCAGCTTCACGAGCCCGAGACTGGAACGTTCATCAAAGACGATCATGAGCAGAAGCCGACCGATGACGCAGATGTGGATGCTCTCTCGTTCGCCTTCGTGCGAAAGGGTGGGGAATTCTTTCTCGCCAATTAGCTGAGCCATGCCTCCCGTGGCGGCGACGTTACCGGCCGCGAGGGAGGCCAGGCTGGTTGTGTCAAGACTCCCCACTTCGCCCTGTGAGGCTATCTCCTGCCCGTCCTTATCGACGAGGAAGACTACCTTGGCCGAGGAATCCATCCGCAGACGAGCCAAGACAGCCTTGATCTCGTGGTACTGCTGTTCACGCAACAGGATTGGAGTGTCTGGCATTAATACAGCTTTCTTTGGATAAGATGAGCAAGCCCGGGGGGTGGGTGCTGTTCTGAATAGGCTTGCTATCGCAAGATATTGAAGTCTAAGCCTTCTCATGGGGCTACTTCGAGCTTAGACGCTGCCGGTGAGTGATGCCGAAGAGCCTTGTGAACTCTAACACAGCCAACAATGACCTTCAAGTGTTATTCTTTGTTGACCTATTCAAGCTCGAAGGCCAATTCGCGGGTTATTCGCGGGTTAATTGGGCCGCAACTCCCCTTTTTGCGTTGATTTACAAGGGAAGCTATGCTAAGCTCCGCCCGTTCCTGCGGCCCTTGTAGGCAAGGATCTAGCCATTCAGTTTGAACCCTCTGATGAGTAGCCCCGTGACAAAAGGCATAAGACGATCGACATCGCGAACGCCAACGCGCCGATCGGCACCAAAGTCTTCTGTCAAAGGGCGCGCGATGAGCACGAAGCCTGTTCGGCCCAAGGCAAAAAGGGTCGCTGCCACGAAAACGGCAAGCCGTAAACTCTCCAAACCGACTTCTAAGTCTTCATCCAAGAGACAAGCTAAGAAACCTTTAGTGAAGCGCGCAACTGCTTCGCAAAAGAAAACGTCAAAAGCCGCCAAGAGTTTGACTCCGCGGTCGGCCGTCCGGTCCACAGCTAGCGCAACTCGTGTGAAGAAAACAGCGTTACCGAGAGTCAAAAAGACTCAGAAGCTCGCCGCCGTCCGTGCTCAGCGACCCACCGCTGTAACGTCCCCACCCCGCCGCCAACCGACGGTTGATGAGTCCGCGGCGTTGATGGCTTTCGAACGCGCTCATCGAGAGTTTACCCATGGCCGGTTCGGCGAGGCACGCAACCAGTTTCGAGCGCTGCTGGACAAGTATTCGCAGGTTTCAGAGGTGGCCGCACGCTCCAGAACATATCTGGCCATTGCAGAGGCCCGTCTCCGCACTGAGAACATGCTTCCACGCGATGCTGACTCTCTTTACGACCGCGGTGTTATTGAACTTAACCGCGGCGAGTATGTGGCCGCGCAGGAGATGTTTGAGAGGGCACTAAAGCGAGAACCCGAGGCAGCTCATATCCATTATGGGTTGGCGGCGACTCGAGCCCGTCTGGGCTCGGTGGATCTCGCGTTGCAGTCCCTTCAGCGGGCGCTGGATCTTCAGCCGAACCTCCGCGTTCGAGCCCAGCACGATCAGGATCTGACCTCCTTACGTAATGACCCGGACTTCGACAAGCTGGTCTTTCAACCGCGACCTTAAGCTTTCCCCCTCACCAACTTGCTTTTGATAATTCATTGGCTAGTTTGAAAGCCTTAGTCTTTTAGGTATGATTCCAACTCAATACGTACGCGTCGCCTCAGAGGGAGAACCGAAACTTGCATTTTTCATCCGAGAATAAGGGCGGTCTGAAAATCGTTGCTATAGGCGGGGGCACGGGGCTATCAACACTTCTGGCGGGTTTGAAACAGCGAGTAGGCAAGGATCAGGACGACGGGGTTTGGATTGAGAACCTCGCGGGAATCGTCACCGTCTCTGACGACGGCGGAAGCTCCGGCCGTTTGCGGGATGAACTTCAGATGCTTCCCCCGGGCGACATTCGCAATTGCATGATTGCCCTCTCGGAAGATTCAACTCTGCTGTCTCGCTTGTTTCGCCATCGGTTTCGCGGCGATGGGGCCCTCGGCGGACACAGTTTCGGCAATCTCTTTCTGGCGGCTCTTACGGAAGTCACGGGGGACTTTGTCGAAGCCGTGAGGCTTTCCTCCGAGGTACTGGCCAGTAAGGGACATATCTATCCCGCAACAATTAATGACGTTCGCCTAGTCGCGGAACTTGAGGATGGCACCGTCGTTCGGGGTGAAACGCAGATTTCGGCGTCACGGTCCGCCATTAGGTCATTACGGCTGGAACCCGAACAGTGCCTTCCGCTACCAGAAGCGCTGGCGGCAATTCGAACGGCTGATGTCGTTACGGTCGGTCCCGGCTCGCTTTACACCAGCATTCTGCCAAATCTCCTCGTAGCACGCGTGGCTCAGACCATCGGAGATGCCCGCGCGACGAAGATCTTCATTAGCAACTTAATGACGCAACCGGGTGAAACGGACGGTTATACTGCGCGTCAGCATCTCGAAATGATTAAGAAGTATGCTCCCGAGATTCACTTTGATTTCGTTATCGTAAACAGCCGACCTATCAGCGAAGAACAGCGGCGGCGTTATGCAGCTGAAGGGGCGAACCAGATCGGATTGGGAGAGGACGCCATTGACAAGGTCGTAAATGGCGCTACTGAGGTGGTTCGCGCTGATCTTCTTGCTGAGGGTGAGAAGGCGCGACACGATTCCGAGAGCTTGGCTAGCGTGGTCATCGCCTGCTGGCACCAGGCTGTCTCACAACCCGCTTTTCTGCATAACTGAGAAAGAATCCGATTGATTCCACAGGAACAACATCGTCCCCTTAATGTATTAATCCTTGCCGCCGGATTGGGAACTCGCATGAAGTCCCAAAAGGCGAAAGTGCTCCACGAGTTGGGCGGCCACCCGTTGATCGCACATGTTACCCGCAAGGCGCACGCGTTAGATCACGAGAAAATTTATGTAGTTGTTGGACATCAGGCCGCCGACGTCGAGGCGGCAGTTCGCCGGGAGCTCGCGAGTGATACTAACGCAGCAGCGTTCGTCACACAAAAGCAGCAACGGGGCACGGGCGACGCGGTGATGTCCGCAGCCGAAGCGCTCAAAGATTCAAACTCGAATTTGCTGGTCTTGTCCGGCGACGTCCCCCTGGTACGCGTTGAAACTTTGCAAGAATTTGTTGACTATCATCGCGCGAACGGTGCCGCGTGTTCGATTCTGAGCGTCACGCGGGAGAACCCGACGGGCTATGGCCGGATGGTGCGGGATGCGAGTGAGGGTTTCGCTCGAATCGTCGAGCAGAAAGACGCCACGTCGGAAGAGAAGCTCATTCACGAGATCAACTCGGGCATTTATTGCTTCGAGACGACCAAGCTTTTCAGTGCGCTAAATGACGTTAAGCCGGCTAACCAGCAAGGCGAATACTATTTGACAGACGTGCCTGCAATTCTGGCGGCCGGCGGCGAAAGGATTACCATCTATCTTCATCAGGATGCGCGCGAGGTTTCCGGCATCAATACCCGCGCGGACCTCGCCGAATTTGAGAATTTGCTGAGGCGCGGCACCATTCGCGGCCTAATGACCGAAGGCGTCACTTTCATCGATCCCTCACACGCCTATGTTAGCGCCGAGGCGCAAATTGGTCATGACTGTGTGATTTATCCTGGCGTGTTGATTGAAGGAGACACGGTCATCGGGGAAGAATGCGTGATCAGGTCCGGGTGCCGAATTACAAACTCAAAGATCGGCACCCACGTAACTATCAAAGACTATTGCGTGATCGTGGATTCGGAAATCGCCTCAAACTGCACGGTCGGCCCGTTCGCCCACTTGCGCATGAATACGCGATTGGAAGAGGGTTCGGTGATTGGCAATTTTGTCGAAGTCAAAAAGTCACGAATGGGACGGGGTTCAAAGTCGATGCATCTTACGTACCTAGGCGACGCGACTATTGGTGAGCAAACAAACATTGGCGCCGGCACGATCACTTGCAACTACGACGGTAAGAACAAGCACGAAACGATCATCGAGGACAACGTTAAGATCGGCTCGGATACCCTCCTGGTCGCTCCCGTAACTGTGGGCAGTGGTTCGATGACTGCTGCGGGTTCAGTCGTTACCAAGGATGTCCCCCCGAATTCTCTCGTCGCTGGGGTTCCTGCGGTTGTGAAAAAGAAACTAAAGAAACGTGACGAGTACAGTTGACAGGCTAACATCTTGTCACCTGTCGTCTGTAACCTGTTATTTGTCACTTGGGAGAATCTATGTGTGGAATTGTCGGTTATGTTGGTAATAAGCAGGTAGTGCCATTGATCATCGATGGCCTGCGTAAGCTCGAATATCGCGGATATGATTCCGCGGGAATTGCGGTAGTCAATGAAGGCCATCTCTCGATTCGCCGCGCCGAGGGTAAACTACGGAACCTCGAGGAAGCGATCCGGCTAAGTCCGTTGGACGGAACCTATGGAATTGGCCATACCCGTTGGGCCACTCACGGCCGTCCGACCGAAGAGAATGCGCATCCCCACCGCGACTGTACCGGCCGCGTTGTAGTTGTTCACAACGGCATCATCGAAAACTATCTGCAACTCAAAGAGCGATTGCGCATGACTGACCACCGGTTCGTAACCGAAACCGACACCGAGGTCATTGCCCACCTGATTGAGGAATGCTTAAAACGTGGTGATAGCTTTGAAAAGGCAGTACGTGAGGCAACGCTGGAACTGCGTGGGATCTTTGCTCTTTCAATCATCAACTCCGATGATCCTGACACGATCATTGCTGTCCGTCAGGGTCCGCCCGTGGTGATCGGCCTTGGCGACCGCGAGTACTTTGTCGCTTCCGACATTCCGCCGATCTTACAGCACACGCGCGACGTTTTCTTTCTCGGTGATGGAGAGATTGCCGTTCTCACAAAGGACGCTGTCCGGGTCATAGACTTTGATGGCGACTCCGTTCAGCCGGTCATTCAGAGGATCACGTGGGATCCCATCATGGCTGAAAAAGGTGGTTTCAAGCACTTCATGCTCAAAGAGATTTATGAGCAGCCGCGCGCAGTTCGAGACACAGTGCAAGGCCGTATCTCGCTGGACTCCGGGCGCGTCTTTCTTGATGAAATGCAGAACATTACCGAAGCCGACTTCCGCCGTTTCAGCTCGATCAAGATCGCCGCGTGCGGCACTTCATGGCATGCCGGGCTGGCTGGCAGGTACATGATCGAACAACTGGCGCGCATTCCCGTTGATGTCGACTATGCGTCGGAGTTTCGTTACCGCGATCCGGTGATGGATGACGACACTTTGTTGCTGGTTATCTCTCAATCCGGAGAGACTGCGGACACCATTGCGGCGTTACGGGAAGCGAAAGAACTGGGCGCAAAGGTGCTGGCGATTTGTAATGTGCAAGGTTCGATGATCGTGCGAGAAGCAGATGGCACGATCCTCACTCACGCCGGACCGGAAATCGGCGTAGCCTCTACCAAAGCATTCACCTCGCAGATGATTGCCCTGTACTTGCTTGGGCTTTATCTGGGAGAGCTGCGAGGCGCACTCTCGCCGGAACAGGCTCAACACCACGCGCAACAGTTGGCGGAATTGCCGGTGAAACTCGAGCACCTGTTGAACGAATCTGATCAGATGGAAGAACTTTCGAAGGAATTTTTCCGCTGCACAGACTTCCTCTACCTCGGGCGCGGAATCAATTTTCCGGTCGCGCTCGAAGGTGCCCTAAAGTTAAAGGAAATCTCTTATATTCACGCGGAGGGCTACCCTGCCGGCGAGATGAAGCATGGCCCCAACGCCCTGATTGACGAGCGGTTGCCGGTGCTCTTCATCAACACTCGCGAAGAGGGCAACCGTCCCTCGGAACTGCGCTACGAAAAAACGCATTCAAACATCGTTGAAGTGAAAGCGCGTGAGGGCATAGTGATTTCGGTGCTAACTGAAGGTGACACAATGTCGGCAGCTGAGTCGGATCATGTGATCGAAATTCCGTCTTCGAGTGACCTGCTCTCGCCTATCCTCTCCATCATTCCTTTGCAACTGCTGGCGTATCACATCGCTGTTCGTCGCGGCTGCGATGTTGACCAACCTCGCAACCTGGCCAAATCAGTGACCGTGGAGTGAGTGTTTATGATCCGCAGGCTTAAGTCCGGCCAGTATCGCCTGTATTCCCGAAAGAAAGATTTGAAGACCGGCAAGCGAAGGAACCTCGGCACTTTCGCCACTCGCGAATTGGAGCAAAAGCATGAACGCGCCGTTCAATTCTTCAAGAGGAAGTAGCGCAAGGTTGGATCAAAGCGTCTGTAGGGATTTCGCCTCCTTTGCGCCCCTTCTCCTGTTCCAACAAGGCGTCCTTCCGTTCCAACCCCCAGCGATAACCGCCCAGGCTTCGGTCTTCACGAATCACCCGATGGCAGGGAATGACCAGCGCGACCGGGTTGGTGGCACAGGCCCTGGCGACCGCGCGCACGGCGGTCGGTCGGCCCATCGCTTTGGCCACCTCGGCATATGATCTGGTTTCCCCATAAGGTATCGCGCGTAGGTTTTCCCACACCTGCCATTGAAAGGCGGTCGCTTGAATGTCTAAAGGCAGTTGAAGATCGGGCTGCTTGCCCGAGAGGTAATTCAAAAGCTTATCAACCGGCTGACTCAGCACCGAGTCGGCGCGATGAATCTTCGCAGACGGGTATTCCCTGGTTAAATCGGCTTCCAGTGCGGCGTCGGAATCGCCAAGTTTGACAGCGCACACACCGCGCTCAGTGGCGGCGACTAGCAAGAGACCAAGCGAGCAGGGAGCGATTGTGTAGTTGATAATAGCGCCACGGCCGCCACGACCGTAGGTTGCGGGCGTCATACCCAGCTCCGCAGGAGCCCGGGCATACAGTCTGCTGCTCGAGCTGAAGCCGGCATCGTACATTGCTCCGGTTACCGAGCCACTTTCGCGAACACGCGTCTTGAATTTCCCAATCCGGCACGCATCAGCGTATTGCCGCGGAGTAATTCCCATGACCCTTTTGAAAACTCGCTGCAAATGAAAGGCACTGATCCCGATGTGCTCACCAAGGTCCGCGAGGGTGACTGATGTTTCATCCTGCGTCTCGATGTATCGACAAGCACGCCGAACCATCTCAGTCTGAGGATCGGTGGATGTTGTTCGTTTGGGATGACAGCGCCGGCAAGCGCGAAAACCTGCCTGCTCAGCGGCTTCCGGCAGGCGAAAATAGCTAACGCGTTCGCGACTCGGCCGGCGCGAAGGGCATGAGGGTCGGCAGTAGACTTTTGTTGAGCTCACCGCAAACACAAAGGCTCCGTCAAACCTTGAATCTTTGGCCATAACGGCTTGCCAGAGTTCATCCTGGGAGTTTTTCCACATATTCATTTGCTGATCCACCATTGCGCTCATCCTAGCACCTCCTGAACGTCCATTGTTAAGACTACTCCAACCTGCGCCCATGATAAGTGGTTTTAAATGTTGAATCTATCCGGTTCTTGCGTTCAAACCTCGTTCCTGCTGCGACTCCTTTGGCTACCCTGTCTACGCAAGATTGACGAACACCTTGGATCTTCGATACCCAATTTAGGTGTTAGTTGGTAGAAGGCACGATCCACGAAATTACACGAACGAACACGAAATTGTTGTTAGTGATCTTTCGTGACATTTCGTGGATCGTTTTTCATTCCGGTGCCTACCCCTTGAGACAGGCGAATGATGAAGATTTCGATGGCCCACTTTTGCGAGCATCACATTCGTATGCTTTAATGAGAACTCCACTTCAACGTTGACTTTGATGACTGATTTTCTATCTTCACTCAATCCCGAACAGCGTCTCGCGGTTGAACAAACAGACGGTTCGCTCTTAATCCTTGCCGGGGCCGGCTCCGGCAAGACGCGGGTCATTGCTCATCGCATTGCTTACCTTATCGCAGAGAAAAGTGTGCGGCCGTGGAACATTCTCGCCGTCACTTTTACCAACAAGGCTGCCGAGGAAATGCGTTCGCGTGTGCAACGACTCCTGCGTGGGCAGGAGTTGTCGAGTGTACCCTGGGTCTCGACCTTCCATAGCCTCTGTGTTCGCATCCTGCGTCAGGACATCGAGAAGCTAAACGAAGGTTATAGTAAGACCTTCACCATCTACGACCAGGACGACTCCCTCCGTCTTATCAAAAACTGCATTAAGGAACTCGGTTACGACGACAAAAAGCTGGCGCAGCGCGCTGTCCAAGGGGCCATCAGCGGAGCCAAGAATCGAGGTGAAGACGTCGACGCATATGCAGCCCGGGCCGAGTACGTTGATGAACGACGCGCTTCGATAGCCCGCGTCTATCAACTTTACGAAGAGCGACTGCACGCCAATAACGCGCTCGACTTTGACGACCTGCTGATCAAAACCGTCCGGCTGCTGCTAAAAGACGCGGAAGTGCGTGAGAAATATAACAACAAGTTTCGCTATATCCTGGTCGATGAATACCAGGACACAAACTCGCTGCAGTTCGCTTTGATCCGTTTTCTAACCGAGAAGCAACAAAACATCTGCGTGGTGGGCGACGAGGATCAGTCGATCTATAAATGGCGCGGGGCCGACATCACCAACATTCTGAACTTCGAACAACATTTCCCGAACACGAAGATCATCAGACTGGAGCAGAACTATCGCTCGACCCAGACCATTCTCGACGTCGCCGGCGCTGTCGTAAAACATAACCTCGAGCGCAAGGGAAAGAATCTGTGGACATCAAATCCGCCCGGTGAACGCGTACGCTACTATCAAGCTTTCGACGCTGAGGCCGAGGCCCGCTTCGTCGCGTCAAAGATCCTCGAGCAGCGCCGGGAGCAATATGACCTTAGAGCGGCTGTGCTCTATAGAACAAACTCTCAGTCCCGCGTGTTTGAAGAAGCAATGCGCCGCGCGGGGCTCCCCTACAACATAGTCGGGGGGTTCTCATTTTACGAGCGGATGGAGGTGCGCGATGTCATTTCCTATCTCAAGCTGGCGCTGAATCCGCATGATTCAATTGCCCTTGCGCGGGTGATCAACAGCCCGCCGCGCGGTATCGGCAAACAGACCCTCGAAGAAATTGACCGTCGGGCAAGAGACACTGGCCTTTCACATTGGGAGACGATATCCCTCGTGATTGAAAAACCGGAGAACCTGAGCGCCCGCGCCGTCTCAGCACTCAAGAGCTTCCGGAAGATCATTCGTCGCCTGGATGAACTGGCTGGCTCTGTCCAGAGTCCAAGGTCCAATGTCCAAAGTCAGACCTATGGTGCGACTGAAGAAGCAGAAACAGGGGGACTCGGAGAAGCGGAGACAAGACAGGGGCCAGTTACCGCGGGAGAAGGCGAACGAGTCTCCGCGTCTCCGCTTCTCCTCAAAACTGCGTCTCCCCTTTTCCCCGTCTCCGTGTCTCCGCATCTCCCCGTCGCCGCGGCTTCCCGCCCCGCAGCCCCCTCGCTCTCTCTTTCGTCCTCCTCGCCGGTTTCAGATATCGTCAAGACCGCAATTCTGGACACCGGCTATGAAAACGCGCTCAAGTCTGAGAACACGGACGAGGCGGAAGCGCGGCTGGAGAACCTGCAGGAGCTCGTCAACGCAGCTGTCGACTATGACGAACAAGGCATCGAGGGGTTGCGCGAGTTCATCGACCATTCAGCGCTGGTCTCTGACGCGGACCAGTACAAACGTGATGCGCCCGTTACGCTGATGACCGCACACTCGGCGAAAGGACTCGAGTTTCCGTTGGTTTTTATCGTGGGGTTGGAGGATGGGCTCTTTCCGCACTCGCGTTCGGC
>JBGTLM010000372.1:0-5478 GCA_041744135.1 Pyrinomonadaceae bacterium | reverse complement strand
TGATGAATTTAGGGGTCGCGTAGACGAGCCAACGATCAATCGCTTTACGGTGACGCTGGAAACTCAGCGGGTCCTTGACCGGAGGACTCACACTATTGTGTTTGTGCGCTACAGCTATGAAGACGTACGCCTATTCAACCTTCAGAGTCTATTGATAAAGCCCATTCTGCAGCCTGATCGGGCCATCCGGCTTTCCCGTTTTGGGGCTTCCTTTGTTCGAGATACGCGCGAAAGATGTGAACGCGGGTTGATTGGAACTGTGCGCGGTACTGAAGGGTCCGAGCCCGGAGCACGGGGTGAGATTTGCCGTTACAACCAGGTTGATGCCACCCGGGGCGACTTCTTAAGCTTGGACTATGCGGTGGCGTTGAGGCAATTAGGTGGCAACGTCTCTTTCAACAGGTTCCAGGCAAGTTACCGGCGGTATTACAAGATGAATAGCCTGCGCGGGACGGTTTTCGCGGGTAACGCCACCCTGGGCCTGGCCAATCTTTTCAATCCGCGCGATCGAGACGGGAACGGAACCATAGATGAGATTGACCGCACCCTGCCCATCAGCGAAAGATTTTTCTCAGGAGGATCCTCAACCCTCCGGGGATTTAGTTTTGAGGAAGCAGGGCCCAGGCAAGCCATCATTCCGGTGGGCGAATTCCGCGATCAGAACAAAGAGATCATTTCTCTCAATCCGTTCACTGTGCCTGTAGGCGGGAACGCGTTGGCGATAGTTAACCTGGAAGCGCGGATACCGCTAACCAGATCGTTACAGGCAGTTCCTTTTTACGATGGTGGCAACGTCTTTCGTCGCGTCGGTGATCTATTCAAGAAGCAAGAAGACACCCCTGTACCTGGCAATCTTCTAGCTGCGATTAACGCCGCAAACTTGCGCGCTCATTGGACCCACACCGTGGGACTCGGGTTCAGGATTCAGACTCCGCTCGGTGGAGCACTGGCGGTTGACTATGGTCTGCTGTTGAATCCGCCCCAGTTTCTGATCCCTCAACAAGCGCCGAACTTTGACGCCACTCCGGCCATTTATCGCCTTAAACGAACGCAAGTTCACTTCAGGTTTACACAGACGTTCTAGGTAAACGGGGTAAAAAGGAAAGGGGAAAAGGGTAAAAGGAATAAAACGAAGCGAGGAACAGCCATGAAGAAGAAGAGGAGAGATGAATCGAAAGGCAAGCTGGTGGGGTGGAGGGTTTTGCTCCTTTTACCCTTTACCCTTTTGCCCTTTTACCCCGTTTCTTCTTCCGCGGCTCAGGAAGTGGTCGACAAAATGGTGGCCACCGTGAATGCCGGTGCGCGCACCGATTTGATCACGTATTCTGATCTTCTGTGGCAGTTGGCCTTGCAGCCGACCACATCGCTGGTTAATCCTGGCTCAGAGGATCTCAATCGAGCGTTACGGTTGGTTATCGATCAGCGGCTGATTCTTCAGGAGGCTGAGAAGCTGCCAACAATTTCTCCGACTGCTGATGAGATCAGGAATGCTCGAGATCTGCTGGTGAAAGTGTTTCCATCGGTGGCCGAATTCCAGCAACGACTCTTGCGTGTTGGCCTTTCCAGCGAAAAACTGGACGAAATTCTCGAACAGCGGGTGAGAATTGAGAAATATCTCGACTTTCGTTTTCGCCACTTCGTGCTGATCTCGCAAAAAGAGATGGCTGACTATTATCAGGATGTTTATGTCCCGCGCTTAAGAAGCCGGTCTCCGGGACAAATCATACCGACACTGGAAGAGGCTCAGAACGATATCAAGATCGTTCTTACTGAAGCCAAAATCGAATCAGATACTGATGCTTTCCTTGACACCGCACGCGAACGGACTGAGATAGTGATGTTGAATCCGGTTTGAGAGTCTGGAATCGGAACTGGCTTCTGACTTTAGCCCATCTACTCATGGTGCGAAACAAAGAGAAACGGCCCCGCGTCGGGTTAGCGCTCTCAGGCGGCGCTGCGCGCGGGCTCGCTCACGTCGGAGTTCTGCGGGCCTTTGCCGAGCATAATCTTCCCATCGACTGCATCGCCGGTACTTCAGCCGGCGCCCTAGTGGCCGGCACGCTGGCTTCGGGCATGGCACTCTCCGAGATTGAATCTATTGGCAGGAGTCTGCGCTGGCGCGACGTGGGACGAATGACGATGTCGCGAATGGGCGTCCAGAGTAATGGGCGCCTTGAAAAATATCTGCGGGAGCGTCTACCGATCACTCGTTTTGAGAACCTTCCCATTCCTTTTGCTGCGGTGGCCACCGATCTGCAATCGGGCAAAGGAGTAATTTTCCAGGGCGAGGGCGATGTACCGTTCGCGATCCGCGCGAGCTGTGCGATACCCGGCTGGTACGTTCCCGTGACTGACGAACGCGGAAGACAACTCGTGGATGGCGGTCTGGTTGCGAATATCCCATCCGACGTGGCGCGTTCCATGGGCGCGGACATCGTCATAGCAGTTGACGTCAACGCTGAAGGGGCTGCTTTTCTGGGTCCATCGCTTTCCATCGTCAGCGTGATGTTGCAGTCGATGATGTTGGTGCAGCGCACCGCGTCGCTTTACCAATTGGCGGCGGCGGATGTCGTGATCAAGCCTCGCGTTGGCCATATTCGTTGGGATGAAATGAGACGTGCCGAAGAGCTAATCACGGCCGGCTATGAGGCGGGGTTTGAGAGTATCCCCGAGATCGAGATGGTGATTGCAGCTGCGACTCAGGTCGCGCCTAGATGGTATCAGCTTCGTCGCCGTAGGAAGATCCCCGCCAAACGTCCTATTACCTCTCTCACCTAGCTTCAGTTTTTGAGGACAAGACACTCCGATCTCCGGGTCGGGTGACGCGCGGATCCTGCCGGTGCAGTTGGCAGAGACTGCGTGAAGACCAAAAAGAGCGTACGGTAATTTGGAGGTAGGGAAGGGGGCAAAGCGGAGCGTGCCCCCGCTCAAGCCGCAAAATTTGGTGAGCTTGATTCGGTCTGTTCAAGGTGGAGTAGCTGCGAATCTTGATCGGGGGCGCGCTGCGCCTTGCCCCCTTCCCTACCTGCAAAGGTGCTGGACTTAATTGTCGATTCAAGATTCAGTGGCGTTCAAGCTTGAGGCGGGAACAGCGTCCGCCTTCCTTACCCGCAAATTTCCGTAGCTACTTTTGGGTTCTCACACAGCCTCCGACGCTCGCGGTCCGCTTTGTTGGGGCACCACAAAACTTCATCAAGTGATTCAGAAACTGGAACATGTCCGCTCTGGCTCGCAGTTTTATTGCTCCGTTGAGATTAGGAAATCTCACACAGATTAACCGTTTATAGAAAATATCCAGAATTGATGAAGTACTGAAGGGTTGCGCAGCCAGGAAGGGTTGGGATACCTTGGCCGCCGGTTGCGCTCTAGGTCTATCCTCCGCATGGCAATAGAGGTCACATCTGTATCCGAACGACGGTTGGTCTCCTTCCGGAGCATCGTTCGTAGTTTTCGCCGGATCTTTCTGTTTGGCGAACTCGTTTTGCGGCGAACTGCATTTCAAGTCATTTTCTCCATGCTGGCGCTTGCGGCTGTTGTCGCGAGCGATTCCGTGCTCCGGTCTTATAAGTATTACTCAAGAATCATTGACGCACGCCTCGCCAGTGGTTATCTAACGAGTCGACCCGGACTCTATGCAGCGCCCAGAACAATTCGGGTCGGCCAGGGTTTCTCGCAAGATGATCTGGTAGCAGTCCTGCGCCGCGCCGGCTACACGGAAACTGCGAGTAGCGATGTCTGGAGTGGCAGCTTTGCCAGGCAAGACTCGGCGGTGGAAATTCGGCCCCGGCAGGACCAAGAGAAGCGTCGTCCGCAGATCGTTCGGGTCGGCTTTCAAGGCGGCAGAGTTGCGGCGTTGGTGACGGACGAAATTCCGCTCGAATCGTTTACTCTCGAGCCAGAGGTTCTGACGAATGACCTTTCCTCGAAAACAGGGAAACGGAATACGCTTAGTTACAGCGACATCCCGCCGTTTCTGGTGCAGGCGATTCTCTCGATAGAAGATCGTCGCTTCTTTGAACACCCCGGTCTGGACGTATTTGGAGTCGCCCGCGCCATGCTCCGCAACGCCGGCGACGAACGAATCGGCCAGGGTGGTTCAACGATTACCCAGCAACTCGTCAAGAATACCTACCTGTCGCCCGAACGAACCTTTCGCCGCAAGTATGCGGAGGCGATGTTGGCGTTTGCCCTCGAGCAACGGCTTTCCAAGCAAGATATCTTCGCGCTCTACTGCAACGAGGTTTACCTGGGCCAGCGGGGCGCGGTCGCCGCTCGCGGTGTAGAACAAGCGGCGCTGATTTACTTCGGCAAGGAGTTGAAGAAGCTCTCTCTGAGCGAAGCGGCCACGATCGCCGGGATGATCCAGGGGCCATCTCGTTATTCACCTGAGCGAAATCAAGAGGCCGCGGGAGCGCGAAGAGACCTGGTCCTGACGGCAATGGTGCGGGCTGGCTGGATCAGCGCTGAGGAGTCTATTGCGGCCTCAGAAGAACCACTCGCCGTGGTCGCATTGCCTGATACATATCATTCTCAAGCTCCTTATTTCATTGACTATGTCAATCGCGTTGCCAAGTCGCAACTGGAGGTCTCAGGTGCGACCCAGCAGATCTACACCACGATCGATTTGGATTTGCAACAACTTGCCGAGGCTGCAATCAAGGGCCAGCTGGAACGTCTCGACGGGATATACAAGAAGCGCGCGGTGAAACCTCAAGCGGCCCTAGTGGCTTTGGACCCGCGCACGGGAAACGTCCTTTCGATGGTGGGCGGCCGGGAATACGGCGAGTCGCAATTGAACCGCGTCACCGACGCACGACGGCAACCGGGTTCCACCTTCAAGCCCTTCGTGTATGCGGCGGCATTGGAAGACGGCTTGTCACCGATCCGGACCTTCACTGATGCGCCTCGTGATTTTGTTTACGATCGCAACCGCATCTATCGACCGGCGAACTTTGGCGGCGGCTATTCGGGACGAGATGTGACAATGCGCACTGGGCTGGTTAACTCGCTGAACATCGTCACGGTTGATGTCGCGATGCAAACCGGGCTCGCGCGCATCGCAAACCTGGCATCACAATTTGGATTGCCGAGACCTGAGCGATATCCCTCCCTGGCGCTGGGCACGACCGAAGCAACACCACTTCAGCTCGCGGCTGCCTATGCGGCGTTTGTGAATGGCGGACGGCGTGTCGAGCCGAAAGTGATTGCCGGCGTTGCCGAACCTCCGGGGGCACAAACTCTGAAAAGCGACACACCGCAAGTGATTAGCCCGACTACGGCCTACATGATCACAAACATGCTGACTGCTGTTGTCGATCATGGCACCGGGCGGGCCGCTCGTGACGCTGTAAAAGGAACTGCCATCGCCGGTAAGACAGGAACCTCTCGAGATGGCTGGTTTGTCGGTTACACACCAAATCTTGTCTGCGTGGTTTGGATTGGCTTCGATGACCACAGCCAGCTCGGCTTGACCGGGGC
>JBGTLM010000371.1:0-20940 GCA_041744135.1 Pyrinomonadaceae bacterium | reverse complement strand
ATGCCGCTCTCGATCCTGGAAAAGCACATTGACTGGTTCATCGCCTCTGAGAAGGGCGGCAAACGCTAGGCTTCGTGATAACCGAATTGATGAGCGTTACTCAAGCAAGCTTATGGCGGATCACAAATCGTCGCGGGTGATTGTCGATGGCAACCCCATCGAGTTTTCTGCAGGCGACAACGCGCTTGTCGTCATGCTGCGGGCAGGGATTCACCCCACCGGAGGAGGCTGCCTATGTCTCGCCGGTGATTGCCCTCACTGCCTTGCCACAGTAGACGGTGTCTCCTACGTCCGTACCTGCCAAGTTGCAGCACGCCCAGGTATGGTCATCAAACGCCACCCCTCCGACGCGCCCCCTCCCCTGCCACTCGATCATTGGTCCGGTCCCGACACTATCGCTCGTCATATTTACTGTGATGTGGTGGTGATCGGAATGGGGGAATCCGGGCGGGCTGCGACCGCCGAGGCGCAACGTAACGGCAAGCACGTGATCACACTCGACGCCGGTGCTGGCCAGGAAGTAATTGGCGTCTACCCTGGCCCGCTTGTGGTGGCGCGAACTAGAGAAGGGATGGTGCATGTCTATCCACGCGAAGGGATTGTGGTTGCCACCGGAGCAGCCGAAATTCATCCAGTGGCGCCCGGCAACCACCTTGCAGGAATTGTGACGGCGCGTGCCGCGACGCATCTGTCCGATGCTGGTATCAATCTAGGACGGGTCGTCGCCGTTGGGATGCCGCCCGAAGGGATTGCCGTCGAACAAGCGGATGGCGAACTCCTCCGCTTTGACGGCGTCGACCGAGTAGAAGCCGTAGTGATGTGCAATGAGAATGGTAGCGAACGAAAGATCGAGTGCGACACTGTCTCGATCGGACTAGGGCTGTGTCCGCGCGATGCACTCCTGCGGATGAGCAATGGCCTGGCCGTGCGCGTGGTGGGCGACGCCGCGCGCACGTCTGACATCCCGTCGTGTCCGAAAGCCGGAACTGTGTGTCACTGTGCGGGCGTGACAATGGATGATCTGGAATCGGTTCGAGAGCGCGGCTTTCATGAATTGGAGCTGGTGAAACGCGCGACCCTTGCTGGCACTGGTACCTGTCAGGGAAGCGTGTGTTTACCTTACATTCGCAGCTTCCTGGCTGATCGCGGGGAATCGCTTCAACCGCCTTTCACCGCGCGTCCGGTCACCCGGCAACTGACGGTCGGAGAGGTGGCAGCCAGTTCCTATCACCAGGCGACACCACGCACCGCGCTCGACGGTGAGCACCGGCGGTTGGGCGCCCAGATGGAGCGCGCCGGCGGTTGGTGGCGACCATGGAGTTACGGGGACACAGTCGGGGAGTACTGGGCGGTGCGCAAGGGAGTCTCAATCGGCGACGTAAGCACTCTGGGCAAGATGCTTGTATCCGGGCCAGGCGCCCTGGAACTTTTGGAACGCCTGTACCCGACGAAGGTCGCGACCCTCAAGCCGGGACGGTCACGCTACGTGCTGATGCTTAATGAACGCGGCTACGTGCTTGACGACGGGCTCATCTGCCGCGACGACAAAACCCGTTTCACCTTGACCTTCACCAGCGGCGGCTCCTCCTTCGCCGAGTTGTGGGTGCGCGACTGGGCGGAGTCATGGCGTCTGGATGTGCGCCTGCTCAATCAAACTATGTCGCTCGGTGCCATTAATGTGACTGGGCCATTCGCCCATGAATTACTAGCGCGCGCTGGAGTGGGAGACCCACCTCAATACCTGCACCACAGGACCGCCACAGTCGCGGGCATCCTGTGCCGTGTCTTCCGCCTCAGCTTTACCGGGGAGGTCTCTTACGAGTTGCATCACTCCGTCGCGGATTCAGTGACACTCTGGCGACGCCTACTCAGACTGGGCGCAGACCTCGGCATTAAGCCGCATGGGGTTGAGGCGCTGCTCATGCTGCGACTTGAGAAGGGACACATCGTTGTCGGTCAGGACACCGACTTTGACTCCACGCCGCGACGTATCAATCACGAGTGGGCCGTGAAACTGGACAAACCGGACTTTGTCGGCAGACGGGCAATCCTGCGCACCGACAAAGCGCCGCTCGACCGCCAACTCGCCGGCCTTGAAATGGAGGGGCCGGCGCCCGCTGAAGGCGCGCTGATTTGGAAGGGATCTGATTACGTGGGGTTTGTCACGTCGAGTGCGTTCTCGCCGGTGCTGGGAAAAGCCGTGATGTTGGGCTGGCTGAAGCTCCTCGAAGGTGAACTACCCGCTGAGGTGACCATTGTCGGGCGACCCGCCCGCCGCGTGCCCACACCTTTCTATGATTCGGAGGGAAGCCGTGCCCGATCTTAAACTTCTCCATGGAACACGCATCGTGGCTACCCCGGTAGCGCTTGACAAGGCAGTCTGGTCGCAGGATGTGCTGGCGCTGCGCATCGCGCCTGACGAGGTGTTTGTCACGCCAGCGATCAGCGCTGCCTTTGTGGATGATCAACATGCCATCGTGGCTCCTGACGCCGGTTTCGCGGGCGCCTGGATCGTGTCTGACGAGGCTCTGGACTTTCTGGAACGCTCGTGCGAGTGGGAACTGCCCCGCGAAAGACCCGCTTTCGCGCAGGGCGCGGTGGCTGGCTTGCCGGTGAAGTTATGGCTCGAGGACGACCGTGTGCTCTTTCTTGTACCTGCGGCTTATGCGACTGACTTGGAGGAGCGCATGGCATGAACGAGTTCATCGAAAGAAATGTCCGGCTGAGTTGGCATGCAGCCAAGCGCAGCTACGAAGTGGTGATCGTGGGAGGCGGCGGTCACGGCCTGGCGACCGCTTACTATCTCGCAACGCGGCACGGGATTAGGGACGTCGCAGTGCTTGAACGCAAGTACATCGGCGCGGGAAACACGGGCCGCAATACGACCGTTATCCGCGCCAACTACGGCATCCCGGAGGCGGTCCGGTTCTACCAGCGCAGCCTTGACCTGTATGCGAGCCTCGAGGAAGAGACGGGCCGCGGGATTACGCACAGACAAAAGGGCTTGCTCTGGCTGGCCCATAGCGAGACCGGAATCCGGGCGGAGCGCGCGCGGGCGGAGTTGAACACCGCGTTCGGCGCAGGTTCGGAGTATGTCGGTCCCGACGAGATCAAGAAGATCTGCCCGCAACTCGACATGGCAGGCGGTGGTGTCTGGCCGATCCTTGGCGCCTCCTATCACCCCGGAGGGGCGACTGCCCGCCACGATCGTGTGGTGTGGACTTACGCGGAAGGGGCAATGCAACGTGGGGTGCATATTCACCAGCGCACGGCGGTGACCGGCCTAATCATGGATGGTGATCGGGTGACGGGGGTTGAGACCGACGCCGGCCCCATCTCGGCCGGAGCGGTGGTCTCCGCGGTTGGCGGCCACGTTACCGCGCTAGCCTCAATGGCGGGTCTGCGATTGCCCATTCGCACCCATCCACTGCAGGCTTTCGTCACCAATCGGTACGGGCCGGGGTTCGACCCGATTGTCTCTTCATCAAACCTACTGTTCTACGCCTCGCAAACCGCCAAGGGTGAGATGCTGTTGGGGGCGGAGATTGATAGGCAGCCGAGCTACTCGTACCGATCAGGACATCACTTTCTCCAGAGCTGTGCCCACCGTGCGATGACTCTGTTACCCTTCCTGCGCAATCTCCGTGTCTTGCGCCAATGGACCGGCGTGTGCGACATGAGCCCCGACTATTCACCCGTGATGGGGAAGACCGGCGTTGAAGGCTTCTATCTCACCACCGGCTGGGGGACATGGGGGTTCAAGGCCATCCCCGTCGGTGGTGAGCAGATGGCTGAACTCATCGCTACGGGGGAGACGCCTGAACTCATCGCACCATTCTCGTTGGACCGGTTCGCCAGAGACCGCACCATGGCTGACCGAGGATCGGCGGGTACGCATTGATGACTGCAATTCTCGAAACGCTATAAGGAGTAAGAACGAATGAGCTTTCATATCCCTTGTCCGAATTGTGGGGCACGCGCCATCGAGGAATTCGTATATGGTGAGATTGTGGTGGTGCCCGACTCAATTACTGATCCCGACGAACGCAATCTTGACCGCGCCTTTATTCACGGTAACCCGGAAGGGCCAACATCAGAGCGCTGGTTCCACGCGATGGGGTGTCAGCGCTGGTTGACCCTGCGCCGGGATACGAGGGACGACGAGATCCTTCCGGACCTTTAATGACGACCGCGACCATCATCCATGAATGCGCTCACTATGTCCGCCGCGACATCGGTCACTACGCTTCTGAATTGCCGCCGTTTCACGGTTCGACCGTCAAGACCGTCGAAGGCGTTGAGCATGGCAAGAAGGATGACGAACTGAACGCATCCGAAGCGGCGCCGAACGCTTACAGCGATGCACAGTTCGCCGTCACACGCATCACCGCACCGATTTTCGATTCACAAGTTATAGCCAATAGCCATTCGCAAACGGCGGTTGCCCCAATTCATCTATCTTCTTTTGTCCACACCCTATCTTTTTTTGTACACACCATTGAGCGTCACTAGGTGGCTGTATAACGAAAAGTTCTTGCAAACAAGAATGCTTATCATTGGCATAAAAGCTGCTGGATAAAAATATCTATTGGAGTGCAATACTTTAGGCTTGGGAAAAATGATTGATTACGAACCCTCACCAGTAAGGTCCTTCACACGAAACAAAGGAGAACGCAAGCAATGACAGACTCAATTCTTTTTTGGAACGCAGTGGCACTCGAAGCCAACCGCGTCAGTCATAGCGACCCTGATAAAAGAGAACAAAACGGCCCGACGATCAGTTCGCGGGCGTTGGCGATTGTTCATTTGGCAATGTACGACGCTTACGCGGGCGTTGAAGGCAACGCCGCCACCTTCCCGCTGTATTTAAATGTTCCTTTCATTCAAACGCCCGGCACATCGCACGCCGATGCCGTCGCGGGTGCAGCTTTTACAACTTTGTCTGCATTGTTCAAGACTCAAATAGATTTTTTTGAGACGCAGCTAAGCGCGTTTGACACCGGTAATCAAAGTTATCTATTCGGGGTCGAAGTCGGCAACGCAATGCTCGCAGACCGTGCGGGCGACCCGGGAGCGGGTGACAACGGTTATCAGGTTTCGCTTGGGCGCGGCAGACATCGCGTTGACCCCGACAATCCAGGTCAAGGTTTTCACGCGCCATATTACGGAATGCAGTCCAAAGGCTTTGCCATATCCGTGCGGCACACGCTTGATAAGCCACCGTTTGACGATTCCGAATATTTGAAATCGTTGCAGCAAGTGCGGGCGAAAGGCATCAAGCCCGAACTGATGGGAACGCTTCCCAATGATTTGTTCGATGACAAGCGAACTCCGTTGGAAAGCGTGATCGGGGTTTATTGGGCATACGACGGAGCCAACAGATTGGGAACGCCGCCGCGCCAGTATAACCAAATCATTCGTCTAGTGGCGGTAAAACAGGGCAATTCGGAAGGCGACAACGCCCGCCTGTTCGCCTTTGTCAACGCGGCGATGGCGGACGCTGGTATTTTGGCTTGGGAGCAAAAATACTGTCACGATTTCTGGCGACCCGTCGTTGGCATTCGTGAACACGATACGTCGTTCGGACCACCGCCCGCGGCAACGCCCGGCAATGAAATTTCCGAAGATGCCGATCCGTCTTGGTTGCCGCTCGGCGCGCCAAATACGAACACGCTGTTAAAGAATCTTACCCCGCCTTTTCCCGCCTACCCGTCGGGACACGCCACGTTCGGTGCCGCCGCTTTTCATGTCACGCGATTGTTTTACGGCAAAGGCTTGGGCGCCAACGGCAAACCATATGATAGCAATGGCAACATCATCGCGGATGATTTGTTCGACGACCTTTCTTTCGTTTCCGAAGAATTAAACGGCGGCAACCGCGATAACAACGGAACGGTTCGACCGCGCCACGTTCGCAATTTTCCGGGCGGATTGGGCGAGATGATTATTGAAAACGGAATAAGCCGGATTTTTCTGGGAGTTCACTGGAGTTTCGACGCTTTCGCTCTCAAAGGTAAGAAGCCGGATTTGAAGAAAGATCGGATTGGCGGCGTGCAGCTCGGTCTGAGAATCGCCACAGACATTTTCGACTTCGGCGGCGGAATTGCGCCGAAACTGTCAACGGTTGAACCGACCGAAGCAATGCCGACTAAACCTACGCCACCAGCAACGTTAGGAGGTTGCGCTGACGAGCAAGAAGAAACGGAAACCAGAATGGTTCAAACACCATTCCCGTCCGGAATTTCCCCGCGGTAACTCCAAAGATGAATTTTGTCGGGGCGGCGACCAGTCCCGCCCCGACAAAACTATTCACGCCTTAGGCCTACCATTCAAATTTGCACTTTATAACTGTTCGCAATTTTGCTACTGGTCGAAATGACCCTTTCGACTAATAGCGCGATGAACGAATGCCTGATTTGTTGAAATACTCAACCACATAAAAAGAAATAATTCGTCGCTCTCTGTGACCTAGGGGAAGCCGAGCGTCTTAATATAAAAGTGCTTCGCGCGATTCATGTCGGTGGAGCACAAAGCGATGTGGTGCGCACCCGGTGTTTTAATGTTAATCCCCATGTATCTGCGCTCTCTGCTGTTATGCATCGCAAACTCGCTTTTCAGGATTGAGCCGGACTACTCCCCGCTCGCGGTCATTCGCTGCCGCCGCGCGACCAGTGTTGACTGCTGACGTTGCACTCAGCCAACTCGAACGTCGTTGCGTAAGGAGTAAAGTCAACTTCACGGTTTAGCGCATAGAGCGCCTGCGGCGAACACAGAAACAACGCCAGCGCTTCCCGGTAAACAAACTTATCGAGTTCGGCGGCGAAGGTCGCCTGCCTGCTTGCTTTGATTCATTTGCGCGGAGAAGTCGTCGTACAAACGCTCGAACGCATGATTCCATGCGTCCGCCCGCCATGCGCCACGTCGTCCGACGAATTGATAATGCAGTTCCAAAGGCGGCGCGGCGGAAGTTTGCCCGCCCCAGCCGTAGAGAAAGACGTCCCAATCCGGCACGCGCTTCTTTTTGCGCATCCCGTCAAACGCCTGGCATAGCCTTCTTGAGTGGCTTCAGCAGCAAGACCAGCAGGATGGCCATACCGATCGCCATGCTTCCCAGTACAGCGAAAAAGGTCGAGTGTAGCCAGACATCCCAGTAAACTCCGATGGCCGCGAGCTTATTTCCGATAGCCGTGCTGAGGAACCAGCAGCCCATCATCAGGCCACGCACCTTTAAAGGAGCCACCTTGGACACAAGGGACAGGCCCATCGGAGACACCATCAACTCTCCCAGCGAAATCACGGCATAGGAAATGATGAGCCACCAAGGGAAAACCTTGCCGTCATCTCCACCCATCTTGCCGGCGAAGTGCATAATGTAGAAAGCCAGGCCGATGAGTAACATCCCCGTCGCCATCTTGGCCGGCGTTGAAGGCTCTCGGCCACGCTTGTCGAGCCACTTCCAGAACCTAATCAGCGGAAAGGTCAGTGTGATAATCCAGAACGGATATCGCGTTCGAGATCACACCGGAGAAGTTCCAATCCGTGTTGTCGTTGGCCCAGTAGGTGAGGGTCGAACCGCTCTGATAGACGATCATCCAGTAGACGATGACGATCAGGAAGACCGCGATCAGGGCGCCGATGCGCTTGAAAGCAGGGACCGCATCCATGGCATCCACGCGCTCCCTCGCTCTTACCTGATGTGAGGCGGCCGTGTTCTCTGCCCCTAGCGCTTGACCGCGAGGAAGTTCGACATCCTGCTGGAAGCGCCAGAGGATCAACACCGAAATGAGCATCCCGCCCGCGGCGACCGCGAAGGCGGGCTCTGGCTGATGAACTCCGCCACAAGCGGGGCCAGAAAAGCGCCGACACTGATACCCATGTAGAAAATATTGTAGGCCCGGTCTTTGAGGTGACTCCCCTCCGGATAGAGGTTGCCGACCATGGTCGAGACATTGGGTTTGAAGAATCAGTTGCCGATGACCAAGCAGCCGAGGCCGGCGTACATGATCGGGATTGAGCGGAAGGAAAGCAGCAGATGTCCGGCCATGAAGAACATCGCACCGATCAAAACCGATCGGCGGTACCCCAGCTTCCGGTCGGCCACCCACCCTCCAAACAGCGGACTCAGGTAAACGAAGGCCAGATAATTTGCATAGAGGCTTGTCGCGCGAGCCGTCGTCCAACCGAAACCCTGTTCGGCGTTCTGGAGGTAGAGCGTGAACATAGAGAGCATCGAGTAGAAGCTGAACCGCTCCCACATCTCCGCCGCGAATAGGACGTAGAGGCCGCGTGGGTGTTCCTCGAGGTCAACTCTCTTACGCGGTGCTTCCAAGACAGCGGATCTCATAAGGTTCGCACTCCTGACCAGGGACCTGCTGTTGATAGTGATTCTCCGCGCGTCTGATGATCGTTCGCGATGACTGCTCGACGGCACCTGCTCGCAAGCTTCGAGGTCTACGCCGAGGACTTATCGCTCGGGCGTCCTCATCCACAGACAGCCTCGAAGACACGGAGGAAGTTTTCGCCGAGGATGCCGCGAATCTTCTCGTCGGCGTAGCCACGCTTGACAAGCCCGCGCGTGATGTTGGGAACGTCGCGGTAGTCGTCGAATCCGACAAGGTTCGGCGCGGGATTAACCTCGCCCTGGTCGCGTGGAGAATCCCGCGCAGTTCGTGAAGCCGTGTACTGGCGCGCCATCGGCCGATACGCGTCCCGCAGGGTCTGCTTGTCGACCTGCAGGGGCCAGTCGGTACCGATCGCAACGTGTTGCCAATGGGAAATATCGAACGGTTGTCCCTTCACGCGCGCCGGCACAAGTACCTGCCCCTACAAATTAGAAGGAAAATTTCAGCGCAACCTGAATTTGACGTGCCGGGAACGTACTGTTGATCGTTCCAAAAGCTGCGCTCGTAAGGTCTGGGTTCGACGCCTGAAAATTCGTGCGGTTGAACAGATTAAAGAATTCGGCGCGAAGTTCAAGCCGCGTAAATTCGGCAATCGGAACGCGGAATTGTTTCTGCACGGCTAAATCGAAATTGAGATAAATTTCGCTACGGGCGATATTGCGCCCGGCGTTCCCGAACGGCGCGGTTACCGGCGGGCGTTGCAAGCACGAGAAAACGAAATAATCGGTCGTCGGGTTTGGACGGTCGCCGTGATTAATGGGATCGCAGAGGACATTCGGGCGTAAAGCCACGCCGCCGAGAAAAGACGGCAGATTGTTGGTCACGGGCGAAGGTCCGTAGCCGAAAGTTATAGGCTGTCCGCTCGTCATCGTGTTCACGCCGCTTAGAGTCCAGCCGCCGATGAATGCGTCGAGAATCGAATTCATATTACCCCCGAACCAGCGTTCGCTGCCGACGGGCAATTCGAAAACAAAACTCGTCGTGTTATTGAGCGGCTGGTCGTAAGCTCCGATGCCCTTGTTCGAGGCTATATCATAGACATTCTGCGGCGTTCCGGTGTTGCCATTCGGCTCCTCCAAAACCTGCGAAGCATTATCCAGAGCTTTCGACCAGGTGAATGAATTCAAAAAGTGAAGCCCTTGACTGAAACGGCGTTCGAGCTTGACTTGCAGCGCGTTGTACATTCAAAACTGGCAGCTTTCGATTCAGCGCGAAATCTTTTCAAATATGGTTCTCGACGTAGCGTATGTCGGCAACCGCGCGAAAAATCTGGTCATTCTCGCCGATTATAATCAGGCGCGTCCGTTGACCGCCGGCGAGCTTCTTTTGCCCGCCGCGCAAAGACCTTCACTGCAAGCGCGTCGTCCGATTCAGGGCTTCGGAACAATCTCGCCGCTTGCTGTGGGGATGTCGCGCGGGATGTAAAGTGTGACGTTGTTCGGCAGACCGCTGGTTGGATAACCGAGTTGAGTCGAGCGAAAACAATTCGCGGCGAACACATTGCCGAGACAAAGCGGATTGAGAACCGGGTCGGGCGCGTTTTGGGCGACGGCGGCGCGAGTGATAATCGGAAAGTTCGTTCCCAAAATGTCCGCACTGCCAAGCCGGTTCAGATAGTTATAACCCAATCCATAGCCGCCGCGAATCACCGTCTTGTCGAAAATGTTGTAAGCAAATCCAAGCCGCGGTCCAAAATTATCGTAATCCGGATCAACTAGGGCGCGGTCGTAAAGCGAGCCGTCTTTGGCGATCAGAATTGAATTCGTCGCCCGGTCGTAATTCGACAGGCGGTTTTCTTTTTCGTAATAGGGCGTGCCGAATTCGTAGCGCAAACCGAGATTGAGAGTCAGCTTTCGATTGACCTTAAAGTCGTCTTGAATATAAGCGAAATGAAAACGTTGGCGCATTTCGGCGACGGTCAGATTGGCGAGTTCGTATTGACTTCGCAGACCGAAAGAGAAATCGGCGAGATTGTAAAGATTGTTCGCGCCCGCGCCCGCCGGACGGCTGAATTGTCCGGTGTAGGTGTCAATTCCCATCAGCGGATTCGTGTCCTGAACTTCCGTGTTGACTGCATATACTCGTAGTCGAATTTTAAACCGTGGCGACCGCGCAAAACGGCGTAGCTGGCGCGGAGATTATGATTCGTCGGGTTTTGAAACTGCGGATTGGTTGCCTGCCGTCCGAGCTGCGACAATCCGCCGACGGTTTGCGTTGTCAAGCCGGCCGTAACTTCTGGGTCGTCGGGTAACCCGGTAATGCCGTAAAGCTCAAATACACTCGGTCCGCCCGTTAGCGGCGGGCGTTTTCCCGCATCAATTTTCGAGCGCGAAAAACGCATGTCCAAAACCGAAGCGTTCTGAAAAGCGTAAGTTCCCCCGACCACGAATTGCTGATTCAAAATGTCAACAAAACCGTTCTGATTGCTGCCCGACGCTCCGGGAATATTCGGGGCTTCAAAGGCGTTTACTTTGCGATAGCTCCAGCGTCCGAAAACGCTGAAACTGTCGTTAAACTTATGGTCAACGCGGACATTATATTTGTCGCTAAAATTGCGGTTCAAAACCAATTCTTGATAATTCGCGCCTGCTACACCCGCGAGATTCGGCGGGGCAATTCGTTCAAAACTTTTTGCGCGAAAGGTGTGAGTGGAATCGGGGTTCCTGCAGCGTAAGTAACGCTTTAGTCAGAGGATTTCGAACCGCGACCGACAAGATTCCCTGTCTTTGCGCGAGCGTCGGAATATTTGAATAGACCAAGTTTTTTAGGATCTGCCGAAAGCCTTCATGTCACCGAAGAAAAACGTTCTGTCCTTTATAATAGGACCGCCGGAGGCGAAGCCGAATTGGTTGCGGATGAGCGGCGGTTTCTGCCCGCCGAGCGGCTTGAAAAATCCGAGCGCATTTAAAACCGTGTTGCGGTGAAATTCCCAAGCCACGCCATGAAATTCGTTCGTTCCGCTCCGATACGAAGCGTTGATGACTGCGCCGCCCGAGCGCCCGAATTCTGCGCTGTAGGTGTTCGTTTGCACTTTGAATTCGGCAACCGCGTCCGCCGAAACCTGTACGACCTGGCTCGAAAAACTCTGGTTGCTGGTCCCGTAAGCGTTGTTGTCCACGCCGTCGAGCAGAAAATTGTTCATCGTCGCCCGCAAGCCATTGACGTTAAAAGCGGCCTCGCGTCCGCCGCCGCCAATTGAACTGTTCGTGTGCGATTCGCGCACGCCCGGCGCGAGCAGCGCAAGATTCGCATAAGAACGACCGTTCAAAGGCAGCGCGACGATTTGTTTGCGCTGAACGACCTGCCCGATTTCGCTCGAATCGGTTTGCAAAGGATTTGCCGCGTCCGTGACAACGATGGTTTCGTTCGCCGTCGCCACTTGCAAAGTTAAATCAACGCGCTGACGGGCGTTGACCGTCACATTGATATTGTCGGCAACCGTCAAACTAAAGCCGTTCGCCTCAACGATGACTTGATAAATTCCGATTTTAACATTGGCGAGTTGATAATCGCCGTTCGCATCGGTAGTCGTCGTTTGTGCGATTTCGGTGGCGACGTTTTTCAACGTGACGGTCGCAATCTGAACCGCCGCTTCATTTGCGTCGCGCATCGAGCCGAGAACGGTTGCGGTTTCAAATTGGGCGAAAGCCGTACAATTGAATAGACAAAAAGTGAAGAGTGTAATCAAAAAGACGGAACGAGGCGTTCGATAGACGAGTATCGCTGTTCATAAAAATGTCCTTTCAGACTTCTATTTTATTGGTGCGTAAAACCTATAGCGAATTTTTAGATTCGTGCGTCGTCCTGGCCGAAAGCCCGCACGAGAGTGAGGCGAATTTGACTTGCGCCCTCGACTTCCGTGCGGGCATCTGCATTCGTCGCATAATTTTGAGAACCGCTATAGTTTAAGAAATGAACGAGACCTGCATCGTTCAAGATCGAACGAACAAGCCTGTTGATTTTTGTAGAATTCGCCGATACTTTATTCCAGTGAGTTTGAAACGAAGTTAAGAATAAGTTTCGTGAGCGTTAAAAATAATCGAGCTGAGGGTGTCAGAGCCCTAAAAATGTGTGACCAGTTTCTGTCCAGAATTTAACAGCATCCGAGTATTTTGATATGGGCGACTGGAAACCTGAAAAGACGGTGGAGGCACATGGAGGACGATCGTTCGGGAAACTACCGGAAGGGGGATCATGATCAACCAGGTCTTGGGGATAGTTCTTCTTCTGCTCTTTTCCCAGTATTCATGCACCCCTCAGTTGCCTTCTGAGCAAAGCAGAGTTGAACAAGAGGCCGCTAAGGAAATCGCAAAGCAAAGACGGAACCTGGTCGAGCAGCTCAAATCGCAGGGAATCGCCAGCCAGACGGTCCTCGATGCATTGCTAAGAGTTCCTCGACATGAGTTTGTCCCGCAGTCATACCGGCACCTCGCCTACCAGAACCAGCCACTCCCTATTGGTCAGGATCAGACGATCTCGCAACCTTTTATTGTCGGTTATATGACCCAGGCTGCGGAGGTGGCGCCCGGCGAAAGGGTCTTGGAAATCGGCACAGGTTCGGGATACCAGGCGGCTGTGCTGGCTGAACTGGCGAAGCAGGTTTACACGATTGAGATCATTCCGGAGCTGGCCGAGGGCGCACGCAACTTGCTTCACGAGCTGGGTTATAAGAATGTGGAAGTAAAGACTGGGAACGGGTACGAAGGTTGGCAGGATCACGCCCCATTTGACGCCATCGTCGTTACCGCAGCACCTGACCACGTTCCGCCGAAGCTCGTCGAGCAACTGGCGCTGAACGGCAAAATGGTTATTCCAGTCGGCTCTGCTTTTCAGGAGATGGTAATAATCACTCGGAACAAGGCCGGCGTGGTTGAGCGGCGCACGATCCCTGTGCGGTTCGTTCCCATGACGGGCAAGCCTAACCAATGAAGCTATCTTTCCGACCTACGGAGGAAAACAGTGTCGAACGATGAACAGGTGCTACCAATGACAAACCGTGTGCTCGTTAAACTCCGCCAGTCGAGCGCGCTGAGGGCGGCAGAATCACAGGAAAACTTGCGACCGCTTTACGACACGCCCCAGGCCGCGAGAACAGCCTTTAGTCTGGACTCTGGTCCGCAGTGGTTCATCGCTGAACTGCGGGACGGGGCAGCCACGCCGTGGGATCTGGCGCACTCGCGTGTTGCGGACCAACTTGGGGTATCCGAGTCAGATGTGATCTTCGCCGAGCCCGACATCGTGCATAACATCTATGCGGACGCAAACGAACAGAACGCGAATCAACCCTTTGCGGTGGGTTCTAATTGTCAGGACGTTTCTCAAGACGGAACGCATGGCAAAGTGACAGGACCGAACGAGTTTGCGTGGCACCTGGGCGACAACTACACGCAACTCGGCAAAGCACGGGCTGCAGTCGAGTTCACCGAGCCACGAACGAGAATAGGGCACCTCGACACCGGTTATTACCGATCACATGACACCACACCCAAACATATCCTCCGTAACCTCGAACGCAGTTTCGTCGAAGGCGACGCGGACCAACACAGCGCCGAAGATCCTGAGAACCGCGTCCTGCTGATCGACAACTCAGGGCACGGCACAGGCACAATTGGAATCCTGGCTGGCAAGGAGGCCACTCCGGGAGGAATCCGTCTGGGCGGCGCTCCCGACGCGGAGGTTCTACCCCTGCGCATCTCGGATAGCGTGGTCCTCCTCCGCACGAGCGCGTTGGCGCGGGGCCTCGCCTACGCCGTCGAGCAACGTTGCGATGTGGTGACGTTGAGTATGGGTGGCGTGCCTTCGCGCGCCTGGAGCGAAGCCGTGGACAAAGCATACGAGGCGGGAGTCTGCATCTGCGCCGCGGCGGGCAATCACATCGGGTTCACGCCGCCGCGTACGCTCGTCTATCCCGCGCGTTACAGCCGGGTCATCGCAGTGTGTGGCGTAATGGCAAACGACAGACCTTACGCCGGTCTAAAAGGAACTGCCCTCGAGGGAAGTTTCGGTCCCGAGTCGGCAATGAAAGGGGCCATCGCCTCGTACACCCCTAACATTCCCTGGCCGGTATTTATGTGCGGGACGGTCGTGCGGTTGAATGGTGAAGGAACGTCGGCCGCAACGCCGCAAGTCGCCGCTGCGGCCGCTCTCTGGTTCGAGAAGTACAAGAACGAGCTGCGGCGGGACTGGCAACGTGTCGAAGCGGTTCGCAATGCGCTCTTCAAGTCGAGCAAGATGAAGAGCGATAAGGAACACTTTGGCAATGGTGTACTGCAGGCATTTGACGCCTTAAAGTTAAAGCCGGTCTTTGGTCTGGAGAAAAGCAAATCTTCAGACGACTCGTTCGCCTTCCTCCGCGTCCTAACCGGGTTGGGTCTGGTTGAGCCCACACCACGCGAACAGATGTTTAATCTCGAACTCGCTCAGCGTTGGCTGGTGAACGAGGAATTGCAAAAACTCGTTCCTGACCCTGGTCCTGCAACGAAGCTCGAAGGAGAGAAACTGCGCCGCTTCATGGAGGTCGTGATTGAGGACAAAGGGGCGTCGCTAACTCTTCGCAAACACGTCGCCGCCCGCTACCCCGTCACCACTGGTCGGTCTGCGCCTCCCACTGATGCAAACAAAAACGTCGTACCCGATGTGTTGGCGGCTTGCGATCAGCAGCCGGAAGTTCACGACCCGCCATACCGCCGGATTCGAGTCTACGCGGTGGACCCGAGCCTCTCGACAAGGCTCGACACTGTCGGGATCAACGAGGTGACACTCAAGGTTCGATGGGAGAAGCTTAAGAAGCTGAAAAGGAGTGGCCCTATCGGCGAGTACCTAGCGGTAGAAGATGTGGACGCTGCCTATAAGCCCTACGATCCTGTTGATCTAGACGACCCACGTCTGCTGGCGCAGGATGGCTGGGCTCCCTCCGAGGGTAATCCCCAATTTCACCAGCAGATGGTCTATGCAGTAGCCATGAAGACTATCGAGCACTTCGAGCGCGCACTTGGTCGACCTGTTCTTTGGCGCCCCCGGCCCAACCCGAAAAACGCCAGCGACGATAGTGGCTTCGTACAACAATTAACCGTTCGCCCTCATGCGCTTAGACAGGCCAACGCCTTCTACAGTCCGCAGGAGGTGGCGCTTCTGTTTGGCTATTTCGAGGCTTCACCAGATGACCCCGGTGATCACATGCCGGGCAGCCGCGTATACTCTTGTCTTTCGCACGACATCATCGCGCACGAGACCACTCATGCGATTCTCGACGGGATGTATCGCCGTTTCAATGAGCCCACCAATCCTGATGTGCTCGCACTGCACGAAGGCTTCGCGGACATCATCGCCCTTATGCAGCACTTCACAATTCCGAAAGTGCTGGAGCAGGAGATAGCACGGACGCGGGGAGACATCGAAGCCGAGTCGATGCTGGGAAGCCTCGCTGTCCAGTTCGGTTACGCAACGGGTGGGCGTGCTGCTCTGCGAAATGCAATCGGGAAAATGGAGAATGGGGTCTGGAAGAGGTTCGTGCCGGAACCCGCCGATTTAAAGAAGCGCGTTACCCCTCACTCACGGGGAGCAGTGCTGGTGGCCACGGTGTTCGACGCGTTTATAGCGATCTATAAGGCCCGCATCGCCGACCTGCTCCGCATCTACACTGCCGGAACTGGCGTCCTGCCCAACGGCGCGATCCATCCCGACCTCGTGAAGCGACTTGCCGACGAAGCGGCCAAGTCTGCGAGCCATGTGCTAAGCATGTGCATCCGGGCCCTTGACTACCTGCCGCCGGTGGACGTGACCTTCTTCGAGTACCTGCGCGCGCTGATCACTGCCGACTTCGATCTCGTCAGCGACGACCAGCACAATTACCGCGTTGCCTTCGTCGAAGCCTTCCGCCGCCGTGGAATCTATCCAGCGAATCTCGACGAAGCGACGCCCGACACACCACGTACCCTCTCTGTTGACACGCTACGCTGGCAAGGTCTCGATCAATCCCAGTTTCCGAGTCGCGCGCGGGCGAAGATTAGAAAGCAATACGCAGTAGTTCTCGAGGGGCTGAAGCGGTACGCTGACGACTGTTCTTATCTGGCAGATCGTCAGAAGCTCTTTGATGCAACCCGGGAGCATCGGCACAAGCTCCACAATCAACTCGTCGTCGCCTTCAATGCGGTGCCTGAGTTCGCCCGCGGGCTAGGGCTCAATGAGGGAAAAAGGTTTGAAGTTCACGAACTGCGCCGAGCGATGCGGGTCAGTTCCGACGGTAGGCACATACCACAAGTCGTCGTCGCGCTGACTCAGTCACAAGTGATGAGAGAGAAAGGCACACCGAACCATATCTTCAGGGGCGGTTCGACGCTTCTCGTGGACCTCTCGTACTCCGAGGTCAAGTATAAAATCGTCAAGGACATTAACAGCAACAGCCGGCAGCTGCGCACGGCCGCTTTCGTCCGCGAGGTTGCCGACGATCCATTGCGTGCGCTTTTCTTCGCCCACGACCGGCGTGAACCGTTCGCCGCTCTGCACTCGCTTGCTGACGAAGGAGGCTTCTGAAGAGGCACTTGAGTTTCGGTCGTTCAAAGGGTCTTGCTTTACAGGGCAACAACAACGTCATTACGCTCCCTTTCTGATTGCGTGTAGCCCGTCAAAGTCCTAAACCTAGAAAATCAGTATGAGATTTGGACGCGCTTCCGCCTCGTCTCACAGTTGTCGAGTTCACTTGTCGAAAAACTCGGGAATTTTCAAGTTCTTCCATTTTTAAATGATTGGCCCGGGAGTTGCACTGATGTTTGGGCGTTTCCACGTTTATCACGGCCAATAGCTATATCCTCGAAACGGTCGCGCTAAAAAGAGAACGTTAATCATCCAGAACACCACCGGAGACTACTGCTTAGCTGCTTCATGCGCAGTAGTGAAACATCGGTGAATCTCTCATCAACAGGAGGCAGGGATGTCACCCAATCATCAAAACAAAATCTCCAGAAGTTATGGCCTTCTTGTTGGGGCTGTGCTGCTGATGCTGGCAATTACACCAAGCGTTTCAGCCGATCGCATAGTCGGTGTGACCGCTTCCACAAATATGGGATCAGGTTTCGGCACCAACCTGATTAACACAGTTAATGCAGTCGGCCTGTCTTCACCCAGTTTGACGGCGACGCATGCGGGTACCACACCAGCTAATTCATGGGTTTCCGGTCAAGGCATTCTAACTGGGCAGATTACGTTTAGCCTTGGCGCATCATATTCCGTGGACAGCTTCTCGTTTTGGAACCAGAACGGTGGTGGCCCCGGTGGGCTGGGTGCCACGGGAATACGTAATGTTCAGGTCTTAACCTCCACTGACGGAATTGTTTTCATCCCTCTGGCAGGTGGTCCGTCATCTTTTGCACAGGTGCCTGGCGCGGCCAATCTTCCACCTGAGATTTTCAGCTTCACGGCTGTAAGTGCCACACACTTCCGATTCCTGGTAATGTCGAACTGGGGAGATCCCTTCCAAACGGGATTCGGCGAAGTGGGTTTCAACCGTGCAGTAGGTGCTCCTGTTCCTGAACCTGCAACCATGCTACTTCTGTGCACGGGCCTGACTGGATTTGCCGCCAGAGCTCTCAGGAGACGGAAGGCCCGTCAATGAGAATTGGTGTTCCTAACTCCACACCTTCCCCTTTTAAGGAATTGTGATCGTTTCGAGATTGATATGGGTAGGCGCGTGGGGTTCAAATCCCACGCGCCTACTTTATTTTCAATCCATCCAATCACCCTAGCGATTAGTCATTACTAAGACGGCCCCCACTTAGTGCTTGACGCGAAACTAACTCTAAAGCCAGTGGAGCCGTTGAGTTTTTTGACGCGTGCCGGAAGTAGGTCGGCCCTTGCCTTCTAACATTATTCGCTTTCGTGATCATCAATCTATTTACCTCTCCTGCGGCTAGTGAGCTCTTGACCTTTCAACAGTGCTGCAATAGAGTTTGGAAGTCTTCGGCAGCCCTGCTGGTATATAGATGGCCATTTCTCCAATATTAAAACTTCGTTGATGAAGGCAACACGCGTCCCATTACCTTTGTCCTGAACTGGACAGCCGGGTTGAAACGAGGAACATAGCCGGACTAGTCTACAAAATCCGTTCGCAGAAATGTCTAAATCGAACACCCAGATCAATCCCACTTGATCGCGTCGTGCGGCGCTGTTTTGAGGAGTCCGGAACAAAGAGCGACCATGGCCGGAGCAATACCGGCCTTGGCCCATTTACCCGGCGGTCGTCGCCTGGAGGAAAGGCTGGTTGTCTAAACCGGATAGACGGCTGATGCGAAACACTTGTAGGTTGTAGTCACCATGAGCACCACTACACTAATAATAATTATCGTCGTGTTACTCCTACTCTTCGGCGGTGGCGGCTACTACTACCGCGGACGATAAGGACAACCTCGGAAGGGGCGAACCTATTACTCTAGATGGGGCGCTTTGCTTTTGCGATGGCCTCTCTATCGCCCTGTCAATGGTTCGTCAATTCTCTAGACTCGACAACCTGTCCTTACCCAACTTGATTTGGGCACCAAGAGTAAACTGACACTCCAAGGTCATCAAGTATTCGCCGCGGATTTTCGATCCTCATCACTAATTGGCGCCGTGTAAAGGTTCAAACCGCACTAGCCACAATGATAACGCACGATCTCTCTCTCTAGCTCCGATCTGGTAGAAGGCAACAGTGAAGACTCGCAACATTTCCGCAACTCGCTGATGAAACGTTCTCTGTAAATGCAATCTTGACTAATAGGCAGCGCGGCGCTTTCGAATTAACTCAAGGACGGAAGAACCAAAGCGCCAGCCCAATCAGAGTCGCAGTCAACCGGGCTCTGCAGCCACTTCTCTTGACTTTTAGCGGTCTTGAAATAGAGTTTGTAAAGTCTTCGGCAGCTATGTTGCTATGAAGATGACTATTCCCTCCTACACTCGCCTCGGCCGTTACGAAATTCGCTCACCGCTGGGAGCGGGCGGCATGGGGGAGGTCTATCTCGGTCGTGATCCGAAGATCAACCGTGACGTGGCGATCAAAGTCCTCCCCGCCGCTTTTTCTTCAGACTTAGAACGACTGCGTCGCTTCGAGCAGGAAGCGCAGGCGGCGGGTGCGCTCAATCATCCGAACATCCTCTCAATCTATGATGTGGACACACACGACGGTGCGCCGTTCGTCGTCTCGGAACTGCTCGAAGGAGAGACGCTGCGCGGGCAGTTGAATGGCGCCGCGCTGCCTGTGCGGAAGGCGCTAGACTACGCCCTCCAGATCGCTTCGGGGCTGGCGGCTGCGCACGAGAAGGGGATCGTGCACCGTGACCTGAAGCCGGAGAACCTCTTCGTCACGAAAGACGGACGGGTAAAGATCCTGGACTTTGGCATCGCTAAGCTGATCGAGTCGAGTGACGGAAGCGAAGCTCACACTGACCTCCCAACGCGCAAGCGCAATACAGAACCGGGTACGGTAGTGGGCACGGTCGGGTACATGTCGCCGGAACAGGTCCGAGGGCAGCGGGTGGATCATCGTTCTGACCTCTTCTCATTGGGCGCGGTTCTTTACGAGATGCTGGCGGGCAAGCGTGCCTTTCGCGGTGACTCCGCGATTGAGACGCTCAATGCGATTTTGAAGGAAGACCCGACGGAACCGTCTGAATCGAATAGTCAGATCAATCCCGCGCTTGAACGCGTCGTCATGCACTGTTTGGAGAAGAGGCCGGAGCAGAGATTTCAATCGGCGAGAGATGTGGCTTTTGCTCTGGAAGCGTTGAGCGGATTGTCATCAAGCCGCACGATGAAAGCCGCATTGCCTCTGACTGCGGTGAGGCCTAAAAATCGTGAGCGGCTGGCGTGGATAGTCGCGGGCGTCTGCTTGCTGGGGTTGATGGCGTCGCTGCCTTTCACTGTTGGTTACCTCCGTCGTGCTCCAGTGGATGAGCGCGTACTCAAGTTTTCAGTGTTACCGCCTGAGAATGCGACCATGGCGGGCGCAGGAGCAAATTTGGCCGTTTCACCAGATGGTCGTCGTCTGGCCATTGTCGCTTCTTTTGAAGGCCGGAATCTTCTCTGGGTGCGCTCTCTGGATTCGCTCTCGGCACAATCGCTCCCTGGAACCGACGGCGCTTCGCCCAATTGTTTTTGGTCCCCAGATAGCCGCTTCATCGGGTTCTTCGCCGGAGGCAAGCTGAAAAAGATTGATGCATCCGGAGCGCCTGCTCAAACTCTGTGCGAAACGACGGGGGAGAGTGGCGGCGGGACGTGGAATCGTGACGGAGTGATTATCTTTTCACGCCTAGGTTACGGTCTTTATAGGGTCTCTGCGGCGGGCGGCGAGCCGCTACCGGTGACAACGCTTGATCGATCACGCTTCGAGACCTCTCATCGCTGGCCATATTTCCTACCCGATGGGCGGCACTTTCTATATTTGGTGCTTAGCAGCCAGCCTGAAACCGGAGGGATATACGTCGGCTCGCTTGAATCAAAAGAAACGAAGCGATTACTTCCCAACACTTTAAGCGCGGCCTACGCACTCCCTGGCTTTCTGCTGTTCTTG
>JBGTLM010000370.1:0-1869 GCA_041744135.1 Pyrinomonadaceae bacterium | reverse complement strand
TACAGCGACGCCCAGAAAGTGAAAAAAGCGGGAAGCGGTTTTTCGCCGCGTTCATGGATCATCCTCGGCGCCGCCGTTGCCGGGGCCGTGGCTACGTGGATCATAATCAAGCCCGCCCTTTGCGATGGCGGGGCGCAGGATCGGGGACCTTGCTGAGTGCGTGATCAAATGGCCCAGGTACGCCGGCTTCTTGTCGGCGTTCTGTTTTGGGCGTGTTGGTCCCTCCGATCGCGTTTGCGCGAAAATCCATGACAGGAAATCAGGCTCCTTGAAAGCTCGCACCCAGGAATTGTGGCCCACCCCTTTGTATTCCGTGTATCTGGCCTGACCCCCGGCTTTCTTAAGAGCGGCGATCATTATCCGCGATTCTGAAACGTTCACACTCTCGTCTTCATCACCGTGAAAGGCCCAGATAGCCGTCTTTGCTAACAATGGTGCTTTAGAAGCGTTACCTCCGCCGCAGATGGGAATGGCTGCGGCAAAGGTGTTGGGCCGCCGGGTAATAATATCCCAGGTTCCATACCCACCCAGTGACATCCCCATAACATATAGTCGCCGACTATCAACCGAGTAGTCTTCTCGCACTCTGTCCAGGATCTCAAGCACTATCCTCATTTCAGCCGTAGGTTGTTCGGACTCAGAGTCTCCCCAAAACTGGTTTGGAGGGCATTGAGGGGCCAGGATGAAGCTCGGATACCGGACTTGGTTATCAGCTCTGGCCAGGAATCCAATCCCGTGTTCATCTCCGTGAGCCAGTAGCAACTTGAGGTCATTGCCCCGAGTTCCGCCTCCGTGCAACCAAAGCACGAGTGGATACCGGTTAGCTTTGTCGTAGCCCTCAGGCACAAATAGAAGATAGGGCATCGTCTCGCCAGGTGTGTTCGTATGCGACTTTTCGACGAACCCCTGTTTTGCCTTTGCCGCTGCTGAAGACGGTTGGTTGGCAGGCTGTTGGCTACTCGTTTCTCTTCTCACCTGACAGTTGGACGTTAGACCTGCGACGAGAAGAACAAAGAGTACACTTGATACGCTGCGCGCGAGGCTCCCAAATCTCCGGACATTTTGTATATTAACCAGTTTCATTCGACTAACGCTGTGGTGACTCAAGACTCGCTTGAGTGGCTATCCGGTTTGAACGGGGGCGTGCTTCGCTTTGCCCCCTTCCTACCTTAAATTACCTTAGGACCTCTGGGTTTTACACGGCGTCCGTATCCGATAATCCAAGATCGACAATTGGCAACTGGCGATCGGCAATGCCAAGAGTGGGTTAGACCAGATCAAACGCAGGATGATACTTAACCAGACCCGGCTTTTCAGTCAGGGCACCGGGCTTCAGCTCCGCGACCATAAAAGTCTCAGGAGGAACTGGGTACTCGCAACCCAAGCCCTTCTGACTGGCAGGAACGAATCCAAAACGAAGGTAATACTGGGGATGGCCCACCACCACGATTATGTCGCAGCCGATGCTCTCACATTGTCTGAGACCTTCCTGAATTAACAGTGAACCAATACCTCGTTTCTGGTACGCCGGTAGCACCGCCGTCGGAGCAAGTCCCATTGCTGTGGGAACGGAATCCTGCGACTCGATCGAAACAGGACTGAAGAAGATGTGCCCTACTACGCGTTCGCTCTGAATGGCTACGAGCGAGATATAAGGATCAGCAGCATTCCGAAGTGCGTCAACCAAAGCAGCCTAATTTGGACGGCCAAACGCTAGCTCATTGACTCGTCTAACTGCAGCGATGTCAGCTGAAGTTTCTGCTCGCACTGTGGCCATGGTCTCTTGTCCGCCTACCTGAAAAGATGCCTCAACTTGTCATAGTCCCAACACATCAGATAAATGCTTGCCAAACATTATTCCCGTAATGA
>JBGTLM010000369.1:0-5311 GCA_041744135.1 Pyrinomonadaceae bacterium | reverse complement strand
ACAACGAAAAGGTAATCGCCCCCATAATCCCGTACATAAACTGCTTCACTCCGCCCGTCATGGCTTCGAAGCTCATCGCAAACTCGCGTTCACTCTCGGTCTTGGTCGGCGCATCCGTGTTAAGAAAAATAGAATCTATGGCCTGCGCGATCCGGGGAATATCATCCGCTGAGTTTGCCAGAATGCTGAACGTCCCGACCTTGTCTTTGGCCCATTCCGGCGTTGACTCGTTCATATACTCGTGATGGAAATAGAGTGTCTTCTCGTCGCCTCCCGTGCAGACTCCTCGAACTATGAATTCCAAACTCCTGTCATAAATCGGACTTCGGAGCGTAATGCGCTGGCCCAGGCTGAAATCGTATAGCTTGACGAGCTTTTGGCCTACTACGGCTCCCTGCCTATCGCTGATGAACGCTTGCCACTCGGCTTCAGACAACTTTAGCTCTGGGTAGTTTCCCCGTAACTTGGTCGCATCCACCGCAAAGTTTGCGAAGAAGTTTTTCTCGTCCTTGTAAATTCCTCCAAACCAGCTAAACGGCATAACGTCTTTCACGCCTGGGACCGAGGTCATTCGTTGTTGGTGGGCTGCGGGAAGATTGAAGGTCAGGGAAACTGAATGCCGGGTCCACAAGCGCAGCGGGCTGGCTTCGGCGCTGCCCCTTGAAAACTCTGTCAATATTGTTGCCAGGGTAATGATCAAGAACAGGGACACCACAATACTCGATGCCGTAAGGAGTGTGCGTCTCTTATTACGCAGGATATTCCTCAAAATGAGTTTGGTAAACTTCATAAAAATGTCCCTCCTGCTTTATCCTCACCAGTAAGTCGAATGGCGAGTGCCCTGATTGACACTCCGCCTGGATAGTCAGTGGATTTTATTGGTACTAATCTACGATACCCGGCTCAATTGTCCAACCGACGCGCGCGTTATATCAACGGGATACGCAGTCTAAATCCTGAAAGTTCAAAAGTGATAGGCAGGTATTAATGAAGAATTTACAATTCTTAACAATACGCTCGCAGGTTACGCCGAAGAGACCAGGAGCGATCAAATTTTTGAGGCCAGCAGGCACAAAAAAACCGATCCACGAAACTACCCGAACCTGCGATGGATATTCTAATTCGAGTTATTTTCGTGAGATTTCGTGGATCGCCTTACTTATTCCGTTACTGCTAACCGCTTTTTTCAGCCACCCTTCAGAAGATTAAACTTGTTAACGAAGGACCAGAGCGGGCCTTTCGACCACCTGGCCGATCTCCTATAGCTTCGAAACAAGTGTAGTCCCCTTAGATCGCCGCCGTTACAGACTTCCGCAACCCTAAGTACTCCAGTGCTGCAAGCACTGCCACGCCCAAAGCTTGCGCGACAACGAATGCATAACCCAATTCAGTGGGAGCCACCCAGCCGGTCAGCAACAGGAGGAAACTATCGGCGGTCCAAAGGGCGTTTGCAATGATGACAGCCCAGACGACTGACGGCGAGAGAGTTTCGCGTGTTGCCAGGTAAACGAGAAAGGCTGCAAACGGCAGCAGGCTGATTCCCGCGTACCGCAGGAGTTCAGTTGGCAGTCCTAAATATTGGTCAAGAACGACGGAGCCGAAAGTCATCAACAACCCCGTCGCCACGCAAGTTGCGGCGTCGACAAACAGAACGCCGCGTAGCAAAGTTGAATTATTAAACATAGCATTGAGCCTCCAGAGTCACTTAGGCAATTAGCCTTCGGTTCAGTAACCGTTATCCTTGCCTGCGTTGCATAATTTCCTATGCTCAGCGACAAAACAATTACCTCGGAGGTAATGGAGCAGCTTTTTAAGTTGTGATACCGTTTGGTCCGAATGAGCAGCGTTAGCACTCAACCGGTTGGGAATTTGTTGCGGGATTGGCGCAAGCGAAGGCATTTGAGCCAGCTTGACCTTGCCTGCGAAGCTGAGATTTCTTCGAGGCATTTGAGCTTTGTCGAAACCGGGCGTTCGCTGCCGAGCCGTGAGATGGTTCTGCGTCTGGCCAAGCAACTAGAGGTGCCTTTGCGCGAGCGCAACGCCCTGCTGATGGCTGCGGGATATGCACCGGTCTTTAGAGCGCGGGCGTTCGAAGACCCGATGCTTCAAGCTGCTCGCAAAGCTGTGCATTTAGTGTTGGCGGGACATGAGCCTTATCCGGCACTCGCCGTGGACCGTCACTGGACTCTTGTCGCATCCAACCGCGCCGTTGCACCTTTGCTGACGGGAGTTGAGCCCTCATTGCTAACGGCACCGATAAATGTCCTTCGCCTTACTTTGCACCCAGGAGGCCTGGTGCAGCGGATAGTTAATCTACTCGAGTGGCGTTCTCATCTCCTCGCGCGCTTGCAGCGTCAGATTGAGGCGAGCGGCGATGTGATTCTGGTAGACCTGTTGAACCAACTTAGGGCTTATCCAGTGCCGAGCGAGAATAAGCTCAAGTCCAAGGCCGAGATCGACTATGCGGGAGTGGCTATTCCTTTCCAGTTGGCCACCGAAAGCGGAATTCTCTCTTTCCTCAGCACGACCACCGTTTTCGGCACGCCGGTCGACATTACTCTGTCTGAACTAGCGATGGAATCTTTTTTCCCGGCCGATGCTGCTACCTCAGATGCCTTGACTCGAAATCTTGTGTGAACTTGATTCTCAGTTACAGTTCAAGCTCCGCAAATTCGCAGGTTGGGAAGGTGGGCAAAGCGCAGCGCGCCCCCGCTCTAGCGTAGCGCCTTGCACTGGCGACGAAAACCTCTCGCTGGGGCCGCTCATCTCATGCATACTCGGTTCCAGTAAGTCTTGAAGAAGAATAGAGGTCGAGGACGCTTACGCTGGAGCTGGGGCGCGCTGCGCTTTGCCCACCTTCCCAACCTGCAAATTCCTGAGTTTGAATCGTGTTAATGTTGTCATTGGCAAAAAACACACGAAAGACTGAGCATCTTTGGGGCCAACTTCGTCGTAACTCTATCTTAGATTAAACTAGGTCTGACCCCGGTCCCCTATCATGAAAGCCGCCCCCGAAGAGACCATTGCACACTACCGTATTATGGAACCGCTAGGCGCGGGCGGAATGGGCGCGGTTTACAAGGCCTATGACAAAAAACTGCATCGGGTCATTGCACTCAAACTCCTAAAGCCGGAACACCTCTCTCAACAAGACCGCCGTCGCCGCTTTTTCCAGGAAGCGCGCGCAGCTTCCGCCCTGAATCATCCGCACATACTAACCGTCTACGAAGTTGGAGAGGAGGACGGCAAGCCTTACATAGCGATGGAGTATGTAGAAGGTGAAACGCTGCGTCAAAAGATTAGCTCCCGCGCGTTTCAAGTTAAGGAGAACCTGGAGATTGCCTTACAGATTGCTGAAGGCCTAGCCAAAGCGCACGAGGCGGGAATCATTCACCGAGACCTGAAACCCGAGAATCTAATGATTAGACGGGACGGCTACGCGAAGATACTCGACTTCGGTCTGGCGAAACTCATCGCCCAGCGGGAACGGGAGTTCGCAGCCGATAGCGGTCAGAAGACCCTGCTGCGAGTCCAGACCGAGTCCGGAACTATGATGGGTACTGTCAACTACATGTCGCCGGAACAGTTGCTGGGCCAACGCGTAGACCGCCGCTGCGACATCTTCTCTTTCGGGGTGGTTCTCTGCGAAATGCTGACCGGCACCTGTCCCTTCGTAAACAAGAACCGGATTGACACGATGCATGCGATTCTCCACGGAGAGCCGCGAATGTTAGACGAGAACAAAGCCGAACTACCCCTCGATCTTCGACGCATTCTGGGAAAGGCCTTGGCCAAAGCACCCAGGGATCGCTATCAAACCGTTAGCGAGCTAGCGAGGGAGCTAACCGCATTCAAGCGCAATCTCGACCTTGGCAAGGTGACCCCCGCGGGGGTCAAGACCAAACTAGTCCTGGCCCGGGTCGCGTCCGCCTCGCGGGCCGACCGCATAGACTACGCCAAAGAACTCAACGAATCTCAATTCAAAGCAGTGATGACTACTGCAGGTCCGCTTCTGATCGTGGCCGGTGCGGGTACTGGAAAAACACGCACTCTGGTTTATCGCGTGGCGCGTTTGGTGGAGACTGGAGCGCGCCCGGAGTCAGTGCTGTTACTTACCTTTACTCGCCGGGCTGCGACCAGCATGCTGGCGCGTGCAGCTTCTTTAGCAGACGCTCGCTGCCAGCGCGTGTCAGGCGGTACTTTTCATTCGTTGGGCCACTCAGTCTTACGAAAATTCTCCGAGCTTTCAGGTGTTGACCGCAACTTTACCGTGCTGGATCAAAGTGACACCGAAGACCTGATTGATCTACTGCGCCGGCAGAAGAAACTAACCAAGGACCGGCATTTCCCTCGCAAACGCACCATCTGCGCCATCTTCAGCATGATGGTCAACAAAGTCAGCCCCATGAAGCAAGTGCTTAGTCAGGATTACCCGCAGTTCGTCGACGAGCGTAAAGCCCTCGAAGAATTGTTTACAGGTTTCGAAGAATTCAAGCGCACTCGCCACATGCTCACCTATGACGACTTGCTCGTGCGGCTCCGCGAAGCTCTCGAAGGAAGCGCGGATTTGCGGCGGCAGCTTTCAGATCAGTATCGCTACATAATGGTGGATGAATATCAGGATACCAACAAACTTCAAGCTCAGATTGTGCGACTGATGACTGCCACTCACGATAACGTCGCCGTAGTCGGCGACGAGTTCCAGTCAATCTATTCCTTTCGCGGCGCCAGCCATAAGAACATGCTGGAGTTTCCCAAACTCTTCCCTGCCGCGCAGATCATCAAACTGGAAGAGAACTTTCGGAGCACTCAACCGATTCTCGACGTTGCCAACGCAATCATTGAAGACGTCAAAGAAGGTTACTCGAAGCGATTGTTTTCGCGCATCGAAGGGGGTGAGCAGCCGGTAGTGGTAAGCGCGCGTGACGAAAACGAGCAATCGCAGTTCGTCGCGGAGCGGATCGAAGAATTGCGCGAGCAGGGCATCCCCCTCAGCGAAATCGCCGTGTTGTTTCGTTCCAGCTCCCACTCGTTCGACCTGGAAATAGAATTGGCCAAGCACGGAATTCCGTTTCGAAAATTTGGCGGCATCAGGTTCGCTGAATCGGCCCACATCAAAGACGCGTTGGCATTCCTGCGTGTCGTGGTAAAACCTTCCGACACGCTGTCCTGGTTTCGGGCCCTCAAACTGATAGACCATATTGGTGACGCGACGGTTTATCAGATACTCGATCATCTCGATGTGGAGCGAAAAGAGTTTAGATCCACGAGAACCAAAGAGGGTCTGTTTCGAAAACTACATCGGTTCCCG
>JBGTLM010000368.1:0-2323 GCA_041744135.1 Pyrinomonadaceae bacterium | reverse complement strand
ACGCCTAGGGCGAAGACCGAAATGGTGCGGAAGTTTCCACCAGAGAAAAGATCCAGAACGCCAAGCAATGTTCCAGCCACGTCCTGCCAAACCTGATCCAGCCGCTCCCTATTAATTCCAGGCGCACCAATGTGCGCCCCTAGACGGTAGATTGCCAGGATCCCAAGTGTGAAAAGAATCCGACGGCGCAGATCCGGCACACTGAACATGTTGCGAACGGCGGCAAGAAACTTTTCCATAGTGTTCTCTAGGCGGCGCTATCCACCGCTTCCCCTATCTCCACAGCGGCCCCGCCCGCCTTCTCAATCTTTTCGCGGGCGCTCTTCGTGAACCGGTGCGCAGAAATGCGAAGCGCCTTGGACAGTTCTCCATTGCCTAGCACAACCACGTCGTGCTTCGCTTTTTTTATGACGCCACGCTCGTGCAGTAGTTTCGGAGTCACCTCTTCGTCAGCACCAAAGTGGCGATCCAGCGCCCCAACGCTGACTTCGAGCCAGCGCTTCTTAAAGATGTTTGTGAAACCACGCTTGGGCAACCTCCGGTGCAGCGGCATCTGGCCGCCTTCGAAGCCAATCTTACGTGAGTATCCGGAGCGCGATTTCTGCCCTTTTTCACCACGGCCGGCGGTTTTACCGAGACCAGATCCCGGACCTCGTCCAACACGTTTTTTCTTATGTGTCGACCCCTTAGCCGGACGAACACTGTTTAGACTGATAGCCATTATCAACTCCCCTGAGTTCGAGTCGAGTCGGCCGAACGACAATCACGAATCGAAATCACGAAAACAAGCTCATTTAATCAACTATGCGCAACAGATATGGCACTTTCGCCACCGCTCCTCGCATTGAAGGCGAGTCAGGACGTTCGACGATCTGATTGAGCTTTGTGAGGCCGAGACTTCGCACCATCTGCTTGTGAGTTTTCGGCGCAGCTATGAAGCTGCGGTAGTACTGGATCCGAATTGTGCCCATCGCCGCCGCACTGCTCTTTTCTGTTCGCTTCTCTGCCATAACACCTCATTCCTAGTTGAAAGTCTCCGCGCTGCGGCCTGACCGTCTAACCTGTCTACATTTCCTCAACTTGCTTGCCACGCAGGCGTGCCAGTTCCATCGGGTCTTTCATCCGCAGCAGCGCGTCAAACGTTGCGCGCACCACATTGTGCGGATTGGTGGAGCCCAGCACTTTCGTGCGTACATCGCGAACGCCCACGGCCTGCATAACGGCACGCACAGCACCTCCGGCGATGACTCCGGTACCTTCCGAAGCAGGCTTCACCATGACCCGACCGGCGCCAAACTTACCAATCAACTGATGCGGCAATGTGTTGTTAATCAAAGGCACACGAATCAGACTCTTCTTGGCAGCCTCAATCGCTTTCTTGATGGCCAGCGGCACCTCACGCGCTTTACCCGTGCCAAACCCTACATGACCACCCTCGTCGCCCACGACCACCAGTGCGGCAAACGACATATTCTTACCACCCTTGACTACCTTGGTGACCCGATTGATGGAAATCACCTGGTCCTTCAGATCTAAGCCCTGCGCCGGAATCCGTTGCTTTGGTTGTCTCATTGCTGTTTTTCGTCTTTCTTACGCTTCTTTTCTGATTTCGGAGCCGGCTCTGCTTCCGGGGATGGGCTCTCTGCGGCCGGCAGGGCGACCTCATTCTTGTTCAACCCTGCAGCTCTAGCCGCATCAGTCAGGGCCTTGATTCGTCCATGATAAAGATAGCCGCCGCGATCAAAGACCACCTGTTCGATTCCCTTGGCAAGAGCACGTTCTGCTATAGCTTTGCCGACCCGACGAGCGGCATCGACGTTTCCTCCGCTGGCACCTCGCAAGTCCTTTTCAGTCGTCGAGGCAGAAACGACTGTCTGTCCCTGGAGGTCGTCGATTACTTGTGCGTAGATGTGATTCAGGCTCCGATAGACAGCCAGGCGCGGTCTTTCAGTACTACCTCTTACTTTGCGGCGAATACGCTTATGAATCCCTGCGCGAACTACTGCTCTACTCGTGTTTGCCATGCTTCCTCATTTCCGATTGCCGATTCTTTCCAATGTTGAATCATTTCGATCATCGGTTCCCGCCGGTTACCGGTCCATTCCGTCGCAATTGGCAATTGGCAATCGAAAATCCCGACTATTTTCCTGTCTTTCCAGGCTTCAGCTTGATCGCGACGCCAGCATAACGAATGCCCTTGCCTTTGTACGCGTCGGGCTTTCGCAGTTGGTGCATTTCGGCGGCCACCTGGCCCAGCTTCTGCTTATCGATGCTCGCCAGCGTTAATGTCGTCTGATACTGTTGGATGCTACCCTTGGTAGTC
>JBGTLM010000367.1:0-6369 GCA_041744135.1 Pyrinomonadaceae bacterium | reverse complement strand
AGGCTGATTATCACTCCCGAGGGAGTGGATTTTTGGCGAGCCGCAAACATCATGAGGCAAATTGGACGCGCTCTGACCGCTGCTCATGACCGCGGAATTCTGCATCGCGATCTAAAGCCTGAGAACATCATGATCCAAACTCTTGGCGACGGCGAAGAGCAGGTCAAGATTATCGATTTTGGGATCGCCAGAGTTAAGAACTCGGTAATTTCGCAGACCACTGCCAGCGATCGAAGTGTAGGAACCATTGCCTACATGTCGCCGGAACAACTAAGTGCCGGGCAGCTCTCACAGGCCAGCGACGTCTACTGCTTCGGTGTCATCGCGTATGAGCTGCTGACCGGACGGCGGCCGACAAACCCGGAATCTGCATATCAACTGCTGGAGATGCAGCGTTCAGGAGTGCGCATCAAGCCGGTGGACTTGCGTCCGGGGATCCCGCAACAAGCTGAGTCGATAATACTCAGAGCACTTTCGTTCGATCCTAAAGAACGATACCAGCGAGCGCGCGATTTCGGCGATCTTCTGTCCAGTGCCTTGCTAGGTGACGATGAACAAACTGTCCTCGCCGGCCATCCTGAGCCGGCAAAGGCAGGTGAGCGTGCGGCAGGGACGGTGACGGTTCCAGAAACCGCCCACGTTCTGTTCATGGACATCGTGGGCTACTCGAAGATGCTGATTGACGAACAGCCAGCTTGTTTGCAGAAGCTCCAGTCGATCGTCGGCAGGACGGAAGATTTTAACCGGGCTCAGGCTAACAAGCAGCTAATCCGTCTGCCCACGGGCGACGGCATAGCCCTGGTATTTTTTGGTGATCCCGAGGCTCCTCTTCGTTGTGCGTTGGATATTGCGTATGGTTTGAAAGACTGCCCGGAAGTGAAGTTGCGAATGGGCATCCACAGCGGGCTGGTTTACCGCATGGCCGACATCAATACCAACATGAATGTTGCGGGCGGCGGGATCAATATCGCTCAGCGCGTTATGGACTGTGGCGACGCCGGTCACATTCTGGTTTCGAAGCGGGTGGCGGACGATCTGATGGAACTTGCTCGTTGGGCACCTTGCCTTCACCACCTTGGCGAAGCCGAAGTGAAACACGGTGTGAAGGTGCCTTTGTTCAACCTTTACACCGACGACGTGGGTAACCGGGAAATGCCGGCCAAACTACGTGCCGCTGCTCCCTCGCTCGCGCCCAATCGAATGGCGTGGATCGCTGCGGCCACCCTGGGCGTATTGTTAGTTGGAACGGCGGCCTTCTTTGCGTTGAAGGCTCGCAGCGGTGCGACCGAAGTGGCGGCCCCGGTTGTACCGGCTCTGCCTGAACGAAAGCTCACCTACTCGCTCACCGTACAAAAGATGCGAGGGGGTAAGACCGATGGTGGTGAGATCGAGATGACTGGGCAAGAAGTCTTCGGCAACGGCTGGAAATTTCGCTTCAACATCGTGCCGGAGCAGGCGGGCGCGTTGTATCTGCTCAATGAAGGCCCGGGACCGGGTGGCGCTACGGAATACAATGTTTTGTTTCCGACTCCTAAAACGGAGAGTGCGGCTCAAATCCGGGCCTTTGAGAAAGTGCAAACCGGCTGGAATTATTTTAATGAACACACAGGAGTGGAAAAACTCTGGATTATATGGTCCACCGACCCCGTTCCTGATCTTGACGGCGTATTTCGAGACGCTGCAAGCAACAAGGGCGTATTAGCTGAGGCTCAAATCGGCAAGGTTCAAAAATATTTGCACTCCTCCACTTTCGTTAAGGCCGAGGCAAACAAATCAGGGGACGCGACAGTGGTCAAAGCCAAAGGAGATATTGTGGTCAGCGAGGTCAAGTTATCTCACAAGGCCTACTAGTGGCCGGTAACCTAGAAGATCTCTTTGCCGCAGGGTTTGCCGATGTGATCGTGGTAACGAATAATCAATTCGTTGTTTTAGTGCGATCGCTACCGCTCCCGGTTCTGTAAATGGAGTGGCGTTTGGAACACTCAATTGCGGGAACTGACCGTGATATTTCAACGCTACGGTTCACTAGTAACATCTAAAGCAGAACGGCGCCATAGCAGCGGAGGGTCTATGATTATTGGGAGAACACGTCGAACAGTATCGAGATGGGCTTGCGGAATTGTCATAGTTCTGTTAGCCGGAGGTTTTGCAACCGCTCTGGCTCAGGAAGAGGGCTCGAAGGGAATTAAAGCCGAAGAATTCATTAGCGACCGGCCCACGAAGCCTGCCGTCGGAAGAAGAGCTGTTGCGCCCAAGAAACCCACTTATAAGTCGTCCCAGGTCGCGGCCGCCGCGGCTGTTCCACCGCCGGGCAAAGTGTTTGCTCAAGTCGGCGTAACCCTTTGGCGCTTTCGCCCGTCAACATCCGGCGACAAGACAAAGGAACTGGTGGAAGAAGGAGAATCGGAGCGGACTGAGTGGAGCCTGGAACGAATGGAGGAGGGAACTCTCCTGACTCCTGGCCAGAAGGTACGCCTCAGCATTGAATCCCTTTCGAGGGACGGCTACCTCTACGTAATCAATAGGGAAGAGTATGCCGATGGTTCATTAGGCGACGCACGGCTTATCTTTCCGACTAAGAAAACTCTTGAGGGTGCGAATCGCGTCAAGGCAGGGAAGATGGTCTACATTCCCGGACCGCCTAATTATTTCCGCATCAAACCCAGTTCGAGCTCCAAGGGACATGTTGCCGAAGTCCTGACCGTGCTGGTCTCGTCAAAACTTCTCATCGATCCCAGCCGGCTCTCTGAAACGGCGATCACTCTGCCGAAAGAAACTGTCGAAGGCTGGGAAAAGCAGTGGGCAACTCAAGCGACCAAGTTTGAGATGGAAGGGGGCGCCGGTCGAGTCATGACGGAGAAGGAGCAATCGGCAGCTTCCGCAGATGCGGCGTCACTGTCACAAGACGATCCGGTACCCCAAACCATTTATCGCTTGGCCATTAAGCCAGAGGACGCGCTAGTGATCAGGCTGCCCTTAAAATTTACACCGCTTAAGCCATAGCCAGATCAGTACCACCTCGCGTAGCGGGTAAGTCCTGGCTACTCATCACTCATGCAGCGGTCTCATGAGGTCATCACTACCATCCTTAGACTTTGATGATTGAGCATAGCTAACGAGGACCCACCCGCTACCGCGTGGTGGTACTGACCTCATGGGCCGCGGCATGAGTGAGTCGCTACTCGGGACCCCACCCGCTACCGCGTGGAGATACTGACCTGTTGAGCCACGAGCGAGCCGGATTGCAGCATTAAGCCCCGCTGAATTGAAATCGATTCCCATGCATAGGAGTTAAGTCGATCAAATCCAAGCGGACACAGACAATGAGCCGATCAACGTTGGGACAGTAGTGAGAGTTTAAGTCTCAGGGTTGAGAATCTGCCAGGTTAGACTGAGAGGTTCTCAAACTTGAGACGGGGGTAAACCACCCTTTCCCAACCTGCGAGATTTTCGTGGCCAGGAGGCTCGCCATATTGAAGGCTTTTCCCAGTTCTAGAGCAACCGCTGACGCAAGGCGCGCAGCAACTCCCATGCTTCTTCAGGCGAAAGGTGGTCGGTGTCAAGGTTTCGAATATCGTCGACGATCTTTTGATTGGCCAGATCGAAGAGTGATGTTTGCGCGGCGAGTTTTCTGCGGCCCGCTCGTTTCGTCACTTCCGAGAGGGCATCGCTTGCAGAGGCTGCCTCCCAGGCCGGCCCTATACCCGCCGCTCCCCCCACCGCAGCGGAAGCCGCTCTAGCCTCTTCCGCAAACCTCGTTCGCTGCTCCAGAATCTGGTCCTCTTCCGCAAAAACATCCAGTTCATAGCGCTCAAGTCGCGCTAAAACCGATCGCGCATTTGCGAGCACGGCGGGCGGCAGGCCTGCCAATCGCGCCACTTCGATTCCGTAAGACTTGGAAGCGCGACCGCGTTCAAGCAGGTGCAGAAAGACTACCTCACCTTCGCGCTCAGTGGCAATGATCTGATAGTTCTGGCCACCGGGGAGTCTTTCGGCGAGTTCAGTCAGTTCGTGATAGTGAGTAGCGAAGAGAGTCTTGGCGGCGTGTTCGGCGGAGTCGTGCAAGTATTCTGCCACTGCCCAGGCGATCGACAGTCCGTCGAAGGTTGCAGTGCCTCGTCCAATCTCGTCCAGCAGCACAAGGGAGCGCGGCGTGGCGCTGTGCAGAATTGCGGCCGTCTCAGTCATCTCCACCATAAAAGTGGAACGACCGCGCGTGAGATCGTCGGAGGCGCCCACTCGTGTCCAGATGCGATCAAACAAGGGTAGTCTGGCTTTGTCGGCCGGAACAAAGCTACCCATCTGGGCCAGCAGACAGATGATTGCAGTTTGTCTCAGCACAGTACTCTTGCCGCCCATGTTTGGACCGGTGATGATCAGCAACCGGTCTGTAGAGTTGTTCATGTAGAGGCTGTTGGGGACAAAGGGATGTTCGTTAAAGATTTCAATTACCGGATGGCGCCCCTGCACAATCTCGATTTCATCGCCATCGTGTGTGACGGGCCGAACAAAACGACGTCGCACAGCGGCTTCGGCTAGAGAAGCGAGCGCATCCATTGCCGCGAGGGCCCTAGCTGTGGCTTGAATGCGCCTCGACTCGGCAGCAACCTGACGACAGACCTCGGTAAAGAGCTCGGTTTCCAGCCGAATGATTAGCTCTTCCGCACCCAGGACCTTCTTCTCCCAGTCCTTTAATTCCGGAGTTGTATATCTTTCGGCATTGGCGAGGGTTTGTCGTCTCTCGTAGTCCTCGGGCACACGCCCCGCGTTAGCCTTCGACACTTCTATGTAATAGCCAAAGACGCTGTTGTATCTGATGCGAAGATTTCCAATGCCGCTACGACGACGCTCGGTAGCTTCCAGCGCGGCGATGGTTTGCTTGGCATTGCGGCTGGTTGCGCGCAATTCATCAAGTTCGGCGGAGTAACCGGCACGAATTGTATCGCCGTCGCTCAGCTTCGCCGGTGGATCGTCGCTAATAGCTCCGGCCAAGAGGGTGCGCAGTTCCGGCATCTCATCAGTACTTTCACACAAGACCTGCAACAGAGAGGATTCGGCGTCTGACAAAAGAGCCCGGACATGAGGAATCTGGTCCAGTGAACGCTGTATGCAGTCCACATCGCGCGGCGTAGCCGAGCCCAAATTAATTCTGCCGTTCAAACGTTCGAGATCTGAAACCTCTTTCAGGAGCGTTCGGAGTTTGTCTCGCAAGATGTGCGACGCGGTTAGATCTTCGACGGCTGAGAGGCGGGCTTCAATTCCTCCTCGTCGTACGGAGGGACGCAACATCCAGGACCGCAGCAGACGGGCCCCCATACCGGTCACTGTTTCGTCGATCACGTCCAGCAGTGATCGACCGGACGCTCCACCCAACGACTCAACCAGTTCGAGGTTCCGAACGGTAACGCCATCGAGCACCAGGTGGTCCAGGGGTTCGAAGTAGACCAGATCCGTGACGTGCGCGGCAGCCGCGCGTTGGGTATCGCGGGCATAGCGCAAACATGCTCCGGCGGCCCGGATCGCTTCGTGCTTGCCCTTGAGGCCGTAGCCTTCGAGCGAGCGCACGCCAAACTGATTCCGCAAGAGGGTAGCGCCTTCGTCTTCCTGCCAAAGCCAATCGTCGAGCGGGGTTAAAGTCGCATCAATTAACTGGTCTTTTGCGGAACCCTCTGAGGATCCATTGCCCCATTGAGACTGATCTCCCTGGGAGTCTGATCCTGCATTAGCTTCGATAGAGAGGGGCAAAGGTGCAGTTTGCACCTTTCCTGAGAGTCCAGTCTTGATCAGGAGAGTCAGCGAAGCAGGGAATAGCAATTCGCGAGGCGCATAGGATTCGAGGTCCGCTCGAATCTTTTCCCAGGCGTTTGTGCCACTTTCCTGCGTGGACCGAAACTCCCCTGTTGAGATATCGAGGAACGCGGCGCCGACGGTCTCTCCGGCGCTGCACACCGCGGCCAGAAAGACTGATTCGCGTGCTTCCAGAAGTTGGGGGTCGATGGGCGTTCCGGGCGTGACGATACGGACTACTTCGCGGCGTACCAGCTTTTTCGTCTTGGACGCATCTTCGGTCTGTTCGCAGATTGCCACTCGAAATCCACGCCGGACCAGACGGGCGATATAGTTGGCCGCAGAGTGGTGAGGTACGCCACACATCGGCACCGGATCACCGCGCTCCTTGTGACGCGCGGTCAGGGTGATTTGCAATTCGCGAGAGCCAACAACGGCGTCTTCAAAGAAGAGCTCATAAAAGTCGCCCAGCCGAAAGAAGAGCAAGGTCCCTGGATGCTGCTGCTTCAGCTCGAGGTACTGGCGCAGCATTGGAGTGGAATTGACAATGGTCATGACTAAGTGAGGATTGAAAGGCTAAAC
>JBGTLM010000366.1:0-8060 GCA_041744135.1 Pyrinomonadaceae bacterium | reverse complement strand
GCCCGTGTTCTCGAACTCGGAGCTGGGACGGGCCGGAACTTTGTTTTCTATCCGGCTGCGACCAGAGGGGTGGCCAGCGAGCCAAGTCGCGAGATGCTCAAGATAGCCAAAGATCGGAAGCGCCCGGCGACCGTGACGCTGGTTCAGAGTCGGGCCGAAGAGCTCCCTTTTAAGAGTGCGGTATTTGACGCAGCGTTTGCCACACTCGTGTTTTGCTCAGTCAGTTCCCCCGCGAAAACATTTGCGGAGTTGCGGCGTGTGGTTAGATCAGGCGGAACGATCCTGCTCCTTGAACATGTGCGGCCTGAGGGAGTGCTGGGTCCGATTTTTGATCTGGTGAATCTGGCTTCCGTGCCTCTCTTTGAAGATCACTTCAACCGGCGGACGGCCGATGACGCGCGAGCAGCCGGTCTGCAGGTGGTGGGAGTCGAGAAGAGTCTATTGGGTGCTATCAATTTGATCGCCTGTCGAGTTTAAGAGGGGGTAAAAGGTTAAATGGGACAAGGGGAACGAGGGCGATTGACGACCCGGTTCCCCTTTTACCCTTTTCCCCTCTTACCCCTTGTATTTAGTCTTCGCTCAGCTGCTTCATTACCTCAGCGAATTTCTCAACGTCAGCGCGCGTGCGATCCAGGTCGCGACGGCTGTCGAGGTATGCAGTCCAGACAGGTGTCTGGGTCAATGCTCGTTGCGTGTCTTCGTCCAATGCCTGGGCCATCATTGCAATCAGATCGCTGACCACGCGAGTGTGATCGAGCAGTGACCGGATGATTGAATATGCCAGACGCGCCTGTTCGTCATCGAGGTCGGACTGCTTCGCGTTCTTAGGCGCCAACTGATCTGCTTCACCGGCCATTCAATAGAACTCCCCGAGCTGGGTGTATTTAAGCGCAGGCAACGCCCTCGCTTGCTGCAGAACCGCGAGCGGTAACGACCGGATCCTAAACTCAATTCGTCCTAATTGCGGTTTTACTGCGCCTTGAATGCTTGGTTCCGGTCGCTACTGCTCGCAGTTCTGTATTGAGGGGCGCTTCCCCGTACGAATGGGAGTTCGGTAACTCGTGCATGAAGATCCCCATGCGATGAAGTGACCCTCACTTCGGTGTCGGGCGTCAGGTAGTCATACTTAACGTAACCCAATGCAATAGTGCAGCCGAGATGCGGCGACAAGGTATTGGAGGTTATTCGTCCAATTTCCTTGTTGTCAGCCGATTTAATTCTCGCATCCTTGTCGATCTTCATCGCCCGAGAGAAGAATAACCCAACGAGTTTCTTGGCGACGTGACCACGATATTTGATTCGTGCGATGATCTCCTGGCCAATGTAGCACCCCTTTGTGTAACTAACAGCTGAGTCCAAACCAGTCTCTGTCACCACGTTTGTTTCGTCCATGTCGAACCCATAGCGGGGGACGCCTGCTTCGATCCTAAGCCTGTCCAATGCCTCGTGGCCGGCGGATCGTGCTCCTGCGTACACGAAAGCTTCCCATAAAGAAGTTGACTGATCCGGGCTGACGATAATGTCAAAGCCGTCTTCTGCAGTGTGAGTCGCACGCAAGACTGTTAAGTTTTGCTGTTGCCAAAAAATCTGGGACGCGCCGTAAGGTGGTATTGCGCGGGCTGACTCGCCCATGACCGATCCAATTACGTCGCCAGCGCGCTTTCCCTGAAGTGAAAGAAGTGCGGTTTGGTCAGTGAGGTCGATAACGTGAAAGTCACCAGCCAATGTAAAACGTGCAATCGTTTTGAGAACAGTCTCCCGGGTCGCCGGTTCCGTATCGATCAGGAAAACCGGAACTGGTTTCTTGCCCGTTACATCATCCGGCTTGTGAATAACACGGGCGCTGGCGATTAAACGGCCCTGTACATTAGGGAAAGCTGCCGGCATCCAGCGGTTCTCCCCCAGCGTCTTCATGTCGTTTGTAATTAGGCCATTGAGAAACTGCGCGGCCTCCAAACCGCTTACCTGAAAACAACCGCGTGACGAGAGATCGATTAACCCGGCGCCGGCTTCACGAACTGCGGAATACTCAAACAGTTGGTCACCGTATGACCCGGGCACAGACCACCCATCACGCTCTGACATCAAAGCACCGAGACGTCTGTGCATCTCGTCTAGGTGTGATTTGCGAAGTGTGATCTGTTCTACTGCCTCGGTCATTTGCGCCGTTCCAGTAAGATCTTTGCGGCTTGGCACCCTCCCGTGCGGAAGGGCTCTGCCTTTCCGACTATGCCGTTCCCGATAGAGGGTAGGCTTCCGACTCGAGGCACAGCCTTACCGCAGGGGTGGCGGCTAGCGCTATCGACGACCTATGCTGCTGGATAGCTTGAGCCACAATTTGGTAGTCCTGCAACTGCGCCGCTTCGCGCCGATGCGAGGCCAGCACCTGGGGACTTGGATGATAAATCGGCACCAGCAGCCGATCGTCCCAATCATGGACTCTCCCGGATGCTTCTTTAAGGTTCAATTGATGCCATTCAATTTTCTTTAGCGCCTCGAGTGCAACTGAGCCGAGCGTTACCACGACTCGAGGGTTAATAATCTCAATGGCCCGGCGCAAAAACTGGGAGCAGTTTGCTACCTCGCTTTTCGCCGGTTTGCGATTTGCACCCGAGTCGGTACGAGGATTACAGAGAGCAGCACTGGTGATGAAGATTTCCTCGCGCCCTAAGCCGATGGAGGCTATGAACCGATCGAAGTTCTTTCCTGACTGATCGCCTGAAAAAGGCACATGAGTGCGATCCGCGCCTTTGCGCCCTGGCGCTTCACCGATAAACATCACGCGCGCTGCCAGGGAGCCATTGAGTGCGCTAAACACCGCGGCTCGATCGCACATTGCCGGACAGCGGGTGCAACGGGCGGCCTCAGATACCAGTTGCGCAAATAGTTTCTTCCGCGATTGGATAACGCACATTACAAGATTTCACCACAATTACACGAAGACACAACAACAGGAGAAAGCAAAATGCTTTAGCCCGATCTAGGCGAATAACGTGGATCAGAAAAAGGGATTAATCAAGTGCCGCGAGTGAGCTGTCGTGCTTTGTCCTGGATTTGGCTCTGATCCGCGGTTATCCGTATTCATCCGCGGCTACTTCACTTCACCACGGTGATTTCACGAGTGGTGATGTTGAAATCTCCGTTCTTGACCGGCTTCTCATCCGGGCCGAGCAGCTCGAGTCTCACGGTGTGTTTACCTGCAAGCCAACCCGACAACCAGACAGGTTCCCACTTATCAATGTAACGCGGCTCGTCATCGTCGATGATGTAGCGTACTCGGTATTCACCGCCGTCGCCTTTGAGCCTGGCATTCGAAAGCCAGAAGTCGATCATGATGGGATCAGCGTCGGCCCCCTGGTACTCGCCTTTGGGGCGGCTGAAGGTGAGCAAAGGTTTGGTGGGATCGACGTCACCTGCCGAGCTTGCCTTCATGTCTTTGCCTTCGCGTGTCGCTTGAGCACTACCCGCAGAATTGTTGTTCGCCATCGTTTGGCCGCTGATGGTAGTGGTTGGTTTAGAGGCGTCTCCGCCGGCTTTGACCGTGAACGTCACCATCCGAAAAGCGCCATCGCTCTTATAGCTCTCATGCCATGGACGGGAGGGAAAGACGCGCAGAGTATGTTTACCGGCGACGACATTGCGCAGCTCGAAGGGCTGGTCCAATTCGTAATAAGCTTCGTAAGGCTCATTGTCCAGAATCACATGGACGTGGTTTCCTTTTTGAGTGGCAGGATCCTTATGTGGCTTGTAACCTTTGAGGTCTCCGGCCAAACGAAGTTTCACCGATACCACCGGCCCGTTTATTACCGCGCCTTCGGCTGGTGAAATTACCTGCAGTTCCGGCTTGGCTGCCTCCTCCTCCCCGCGCGCTTTCTTCTGGTCGAGGACAAACTGAGGAGCCGATGCGACTTTTAAGGCCTGAGTTGGCGGTGGCGTGACCGTGGATGTGGCAGTCGTGTTTGCGTTGTCTTGATTACCCGAGCACGCCGCAAGCGAGAGCGCGGCAACCGTAGCGACGATCAAGAGAAGTAATCGGTTTAAAAGCTTTTTCATAGTCCCTCACGTTTCAGTTTTTCGTAGGTTACTCGTGGAGTATGGCCTAGTAGCTGTGGAGTTCTTGAATTGCCTTCGCCACGTCAGCGGCTTGCGGAAGAATTACGTCTTCGAGCTGAGGTGCGTAAGCGACGAAGGTATCGAGAGCGGCGACGCGCCGTAGGGGGGCGTCGAGATATTCGAAGAGCTCGCCGGCAATCCGCGCGGCGATCTCTGCGCCGTAGCCGAACGATAGCGAGTCTTCGTGAGCGACAATTACCTTGTTGGTCTTCTTCACGGAAGCGGCGACCGCATTCCAGTCGTAAGGAGAGAGTGAACGGAGATCAATGACTTCCACGCTGATTCCCTGTTGCTCGGCCTGTTTTGCCGCCACCACCGAGCGTTGCACGAGCGCGCCATAGGTGATGATCGACACGTCCGTTCCTTCGCGCACGGTCTTCGCTTTGCCGAACGGGATCATGAAATCGTCGGGCGGGTACTGCGACTTGTTGTACGCCTGCCGGTAAAGATGCTTGTGCTCGAGAAACAGGACGGGGTCGTCCGAGCGAATTGCGGTGCGCAACAGACCATTGGCGTCTAGGGCATTTGAAGGATACACCACGCGCAATCCTGGAATCTGCGTAAAAGTAGAGACCCCGGACTGCGAGTGATAAACGGCCCCGCCTTTCAGATACCCACCGATAGGCACCCGAATCACCACGGGCGCTTTCCATTCATTGCCCGAACGCCAACGCATCAGCGCCAGTTCATTGCGAATCTGGTGCATGGCCGGCCAGATGTAATCAAAGAATTGAATTTCCACGACCGGTTTCAACCCGCGCGTGGCCATGCCAATTGCACGTCCAACGATGTTGGCTTCAGCCAGAGGAGAATTGAACACCCGCGCGCCGCCAAACTTTCTCTGCAGGTTAGCGGTTACCTTGAAGACCCCGCCTTTGCCTTTGACCTTTTCGAGATACGTGTCGCGCGAACAGTCGGCTACGTCTTCGCCAAACACGACGATGCGCGGATCTCGGGCCATCTCGGTATGCAGACAGCGGTTGATAAGATCAACCACCGTCCCAGCTTTTCCGGAAAGCTCGGCGCCTTCTTCTGTATCAAACTCCTTTGCGCATGGATCGACGTCGGGTGAATAAACGTAAAGCTTTGCCGTCTCGGGAGCGGGTTGCGGACTCGCCAACGCCTGGTCCGCGGCGTAGTTCACTTCCCGGTCTACCACATCCTTGATTCGCTGCAAATCATCCTGGTAGGTGATGCCTTCTTCTATTATGAAGGCGCCAAAACGTTTGACCGGATCCCGCTCAGAATCGGCCGTGCGCTCTTCATCGGAGCGATATAACCGTTCGTCATCTGAAAGTGAGTGAGAATAGGGACGGATCACTCTTGCGTGGACGAGGGCTGGTCCCTTTCCTTCCCGGCAATGCTGCACCGCATGTTGCATAGCAGCATACGACTCAAGCACGTCAGTCCCGTCGCATCTCTCAATAAGGAGATTGGGAAAGTTTTCCAGGAGCTTGGAAACATCACCACCCGGCGTTTGCACTTCAACCGGAACGCTGATCGCGTAACCGTTGTCTTCCAGCAGAAAAAGCACGGGCAGTTTCAGATTACACGCGCTGTTTAATGCTTCCCAGCACTCGCCTTCGCTGCTCGTGCCCTCTCCCAGGGACACGTATGCCACTTCATCCGCGTGAAAGTTTGGGACCCGGTTCTTCAGCTCCTCGATCATCTTGACCCGGTAGCCGGCTTCCGCGCAGCCCACCGCTTGCAGTAGTTGGGTGCCCGTCGGTGATGACTGCGAAACGATGTTGAGCTTCCTATGGCCCCAGTGTGATGGCATCTGGCGACCGTGTGAGTTCGGATCTTTCTCGGCGCCTACCGCAGAAAGCAGTTGTTCCAAAGGCGTCATGCCGAGCTGCAAACAAAGCGCGCGATCACGATAATAGGGATAAAACCAGTCGTAGCCGGGTTTAAGGACCATTCCCGCGGCGACCAGCACGGCTTCGTGGCCCGCACCGCTAATCTGGAAAAAGATCTTATTCTGACCCTTGAGCTGAATCTCTTTGTCGTCAATCTTGCGTGACAGATACATCGTGCGATAGATCGAGAGCATCTGCTCACGGCCCAGTCCGTGGTATTCGCGTTGATCTCTTGCTGCCGGAGCTAGACGAGGTGCTTGCTTGGTGACAGTCCTGGCCTGCGGTGAGCTGGATGGGGCGGATTGGGGGACAATCTTCGTCACTACTGAAGATTTGGTTTCATCGTACCGTACGGTCTTCGGCGCGGGCGACGGCTGTGCGGCGGGCGCCGCCCCCTTAAAATCGGCGGTCGCAGCTTTAGCCTCAGCTGACGCGGCCTCAGCCTCGGATGCTGATTCCGACTTTTTCACGAGCTTCAAAACTTTCGTATCGGTTTTCATACTTCAATTCGTGTGGCTACTATTCACTCCGACTCATAATCACTTGCTAATGTTTGTCGATATTCCTCGGCCATCGAAGGATGACCGTGGGCGAGGGCTGCTTCGATACCTCGCTGGTAAATTTCCCGAGCCTTTATTCGATCTCCGGACTTATCGTATGCTGATGCCAGCATTCCGTAAGCGTTGCCTTCATCATCGGAGCTGGCAAGATAGCGGGTCAGCGCCTCAATCAAGTCCTCGTTGAGGCCGGCCTTTTCGTATTCTTTTGCCAGACCGAAAAGCACATTGGCGTTGCTGGGATCAGTTTCCAGGATCTGTTTGAAGATTTCGATTCTCGAGGACGACATAATAAGTGGTCGGTAGTCAGAAAGACCATTCCCCGTTTATGGCTCCTTACTTCCCAATTAACAGCTTTGCGATCGTCTGCAACTGCATGTTGGAAGTACCTTCGTAAATCGCGCCAATCTTGGAGTCCCGCCAGAACTTCTCCACCGGATAGTCCTTCACAAAGCCGTATCCGCCATACAACTCGATGGCCAGTGAACTAATTTTCTCCGCCGCGCGCGAGGAATAGAGCTTGGCCATCGCAGCTTCCTTAACGAAGTTTATTCCCGCATCCTTCATCCGTGCCGCGTTATAGACCATCAAACGCGCCGCCTCCAGTTCGGTGGCCATTTCGGCCAGTTGAAACTGAACGCCTTGAAATTGATTAATCGGCTTTCCAAATTGCTGCCTCTCGCCCGTGTAAGCGAGGGCTGCCTCCAGCGCGCCGCGCGCAATACCTATCATTTGGGCGCCGATTCCTATGCGGCCTTCGTTTAAAGTTTCAATGGATACTTTGTAGCCTTTCCCCAGTTCACCAATTACGTTCTCTTTGGGCACCCGGCAATCTTCCAGAATCAGTTCGTTAGTTGACGAGGCGCGAATTCCCAACTTGTCTTCTTTTTTGCCCACTGAAAAACCATCGAAGCCCTTCTCGACGATGAATGCCGTGATCCCTCGATAACCGGCTTCCGGATTGACGTTGGCGAACAGAACAAAGATGTCGGCCTCGCTCCCGTTTGTGATCCAGAGCTTCTGTCCATTGATCAGATAGTGGTCACCTTTGTCCACGGCGCGAGTTTGCATCGCAAAAGCATCTGAACCTGAGCCGGCCTCGCTCAACGCATAGGCTCCCACGCGTTCACTCGCCAGCAGCGGTAGATACTTCTTCTTTTGATCGGCATTGCCCCAGCGAATTAAAGCGTTATTGACCAGCGTGTTCTGGACGTCAACAAAAACTCCGACGGAGGCATCAACTCTCGAAAGCTCTTCGACTGCCAGAATGGCGGTGAAGAAAGAAGCTCCGGCACCACCGAACTCTTCCGGAGTTTCAATGCCCATCAACCCGAGATCGAAACATTGTCGGATCAGTTTGGGATCGAATTTCGCGTGCTCGTCCATCTCTGCTACACGCGGACGCAGTTCGCCTTCGGCAAACTCGCGCACACTGGCGCGAAACATCTGTTCGTCTTCCGAGAGCGTGGTCAGAGGAACCCCGGATATCTGCTCAACTGCTGGTTGACTTTGACTCATCTTCACCTCTGGC
>JBGTLM010000365.1:0-56867 GCA_041744135.1 Pyrinomonadaceae bacterium | reverse complement strand
CATGTTGCTGCCAAAGCATCGAGCCAGCCACGGTCCAACGCCCGCATAGACAACGAGCAGCACTCGTTCCCACCAAGGCGCGAAGTCAGCGTAGGCATCAATGAGGTCGAGGCAGTTTTTATAAGCGCCGAGTCGTGTTCTCGCGAAGAGCTTTACTTCCCAGGTCACCGAATCTTCCTCCAACCATCAAAGTTATCGTCGAGTCGGAAGGTTCGCAAAACGTGTACCCTTTCCCGGTCTAAATTCGATGTTTATCTCCAAGTCAGATCAAAGCTCCGGATCTAGAGGAGAAGTTTGTTTTGTGTGAGGAGAAGAAAGGCGCAAGGAGGACCTAACGGCAGCGCAAAACTGATTTGCGGCGCGCTCTGATTGTTTCGGTTGGAGTCGATCTAGGTATTGCAGTTGGAGCGCAACGCAAGCAACTTGCGCAAGGGTACCGGCTTGAAACCGGGCCTGTAGGGGAGATGACTTGGCTCTCTTAGAACCGCTTGACAAGATCCTTCTTTTGATTTTAATCTGAGAGGTCGAAATTGAAAGTCATTTTCAATTAGTCTCTTGAGGAGCGAATCTATGTCTAATAAAACCCTCAACCCGCGCGCCCTTTGCACCCTCGCGATGTGGCTCGTGCTGCCCGTTTGCGCTGCAGCGCAATTGAACTACGCCTCAATTTCGGGACGGGTATTGGATCAGAATTCAGCGGCGATCAGCGGTGCGACGGTCACTCTGCGGTCAAACCTTTCCTTCGCTGAACTTACTGTTCTCACTGACGAGGCTGGCCGGTTCCGTTTTGAGGGTCTTCCCGCCGTTGAGTATCGCATCGTGACCCGGCAAGCAGGGTTTAGTACTTCTAACAGAGTGATCACAGTTACGGGCACCGAGAATACCGCCATCGAGGTTCGTCTTCAAACGGCTCAAATAGCAGAATCCGTGGTGATCACCAGCAGCCATCTGCTAACGACACGTGAATCAATGGAGGGTATTCCAGGATCATTCGGCATCGTTGATGCACAGCAACTAGAGCAGAGCCGAGCTCTTACTTCCACCGAAGTTTTGCGCAAAGTTGCTGGCGTTAACGTACGGGATGAAGAGGGTCTTGGCTTGCGTCCGAACATTGGGATACGGGGCATGAATCCCACGCGGTCCACCAAACTCTTGCTGCTCGAAGACGGCATACCACTTACATATGCCCCCTACGGCGATAATGCCTCTTACTATCATCCGCCCATTGACCGCTTTGAAAGCATTGAGGTGCTTAAAGGGTCGGGCCAAATATTGTACGGTCCGCAAACCATTGGCGCGGTGATTAACTATCTCACCCCTACACCACCGCCGAAACGTGAGGGCTCGATCAGTATCACGGGTGGCAACCATCATTACTTCAATGGCCACTTGAGCTATGGCCGTACTCTGGGCGATACGGGGTTGCTTTTTGGTTTCACGCGCAAGCAAGGAAAAGGATCGCGCGAAAATACTCGCTCACGTCTGAATGATTTTAATTTCAAGTCTGTCACGACTCTCACCCCTCGACAGGCACTGACGTTCAAGTTCAATTACTATGGAGAGGATTCAAACGTCCCCTATTCGGGTTTGCGAGAGGACGAGTTTCGCGCGAACCCGCGTCAGAATCCCTTTCGCAACGATTTCTTCTATGGCGATCGCGTGGGCGCTTCCCTTACTCACGCTTTCGTGTTTAGCCCTGACGTAGCGCTCACCACCAACCTCTACGGCTCTTATTTTCGCCGTCATTGGTGGCGACAATCTTCGAACTCTAACGAACGTCCGAATGACGCCGCCGATCCGCTCTGCGGAGGCATAAACAATCTGAACACCACCTGTGGCAATCAGGGACGGCTGCGGCGCTACTTGTTCGCAGGCCTAGAGCCGCGCCTTAGCATCACAAAACGGATTTTTGGTCTGAGGAGTAAAACAGATCTTGGCTTCCGGGTGCATGTTGAAGATCAAGAGCGGGTGCAAAAAAATGGCGACCGCCCGAATTCAAGAGACGGGCTTGTAGTTGAAAACAATGAGCGCCGCAATCAGGCCTACTCGGCATTTGGCCAGCACCGGCTCATTCTCGGAAACGTGACGGTCACGCCGGGCCTGCGCATTGAACACGTGAAGTATCAACGCACGAACCGGCTTCTGCCCGTAAACGGCAAAACCGAACTGACTCAACTGGTACCCGGACTGGGTATTTCGTACAACACCGGCGATAAACTAACTTTGTTTGCCGGAGTACATCGCGGCTTTGCCCCACCCCGGACCGAAGACGTAATCAATAATACAACTGGCGGCAGCATCGATCTCAACTCTGAGTTGAGTTGGAACTACGAGGCAGGTATTCGCTCGAGACCACATGCCGCCCTGCAACTCGAAGCGACTCTCTTCCGCATGGACTACGAGAATCAGATTGTTCCAGCCAGCCTCGCTGGTGGTATCGGCTCCACCTTCACTAACGGAGGTCAGACACTGCATCAGGGGCTTGAATTCTCGGCGGCTTTGGATACTGCGACACTACTTAGACGCCGCTACAACATCTATCTGCGAACCGCTTATACCTTTCTCCCTGCGGCGGAGTTTCGCGGCCTTCGGTTCAGCAGTGTGCCCGGCTTCAGCACTACCAGCGTGACTGGCAACCGCCTTCCCTACGCGCCGAAGCAGCTACTGAATGCCAGCATCGGCTATGCACATTCGAGCGGGATCGATACTTTCCTGGAGGCGGTCTATGTCGGCTCTCAGTTTAGTGAAGATCTGAACCGCATAGACCCGATCAACACCAATGGGCAAACCGGACTCATTCCCAGCTATACCATCTGGAACGCGACTGCCAACTACAGAATAGAAAGACTTCGGACCACGCTGTTTTTAACTGCTAAGAATCTTTTCAACCACTTCTACATTGCTGACCGCGCGCGCGGTTTGCTGCCAGGACCCCCGCGCGGAGTACAGGCGGGATTTAAGTTCGAGTTCTAGCCGCTTCGAACGAAGCGCTGGATCCGCGACGTCTTGCCACTCCTGGCGATGCCATCATTCCCGCGGCCTGGCTAATTCCGATCTCCCCGAACGTAGGTTATAATCCAGTTCTCGTAATCGAGTAGCATTGTGCAAAATTTGCGCGCGTACTGGCGTCGTAAAGGAAAGTAGATCATTAATGGACGCAACGAGACTTGAACATTTTCGCAGCCTTCTACTCTCACAACTGCCACAACATAATGAACATATCCGGAACGATCAGGCAGCCGCTCTTGAGTTGTCGGATGACGGAGTGAAAGACAGTAGTGATCTTTCAATGATGGACGTCAATAAAGAACTCGCCCTGCGCCTTGGCGAACGCGAGTCGCAAATGGTTGCTGATATTGATCAAGCGCTTTTACGAATCAAGGAAGGAAGTTACGGCATCTGCGCTCGTTGCGGTAAACAAATCGATGAACGCCGGCTTGAAGCCTTGCCCGTCGCTAGATACTGCGCGGACTGCCAGGCGGCAATCGAGGCCGCCAGCGGAGAGGACGTAACGTCCACACTCTAGCAAAAAGCTAATAGTGCCTCTGATGATTCTCACCTGGTTACCGCTTTCTAAACTGCCTTTTGCCTTCCATTGTTGTAATCACGCCTTAGGGTGAGCCTTGTCGTATACTTTGATCAGTTTCTCCATCGAGACATGCGTGTAAATCTGCGTCGATGAAAGACGCGCGTGGCCTAGAAGCTCTTGAATGTCGCGCAGGTCCGCCCCACTGTCGAGCAGATGAGTCGCAAATGAATGGCGCAGAGCGTGCGGGCTGATGTCGTGAATCCCGGCGCAGATGCGAATGTATTTTTCCACCATTCTGCCAACCGAGCGGGTCGTAATTCTCGTACCCTGGTAGTTTAGAAATACCGCCTCGGGCTCGCGTCCAGAAATTGCCGCATTGTTGAGAAATCGATCACGTGTGCCTAAATATGCCTGCAACGCTTCGCTGGCCGGATCCCCGAAAGGAACGATGCGCTCTTTCCGCCGTTTGCCGGTCACGCGGATCAATTTGTTCTTGAAGTCCATATCGGACAGATCCATTTTTGTGAGTTCCGAGACGCGCACGCCAGTCGCGTACATCAATTCCAGCATCGCCCGGTCACGCTTGCCCAGATCGGTTTCCGTGTCCGGGGTTTCGATGAACTTGATCGCTTTCTCAATGGAGAGATGTTGCGGCAGCCTTTTCTCAAGGCGCGGGGTTGAGACGAGCTTCGCCGGGTTAAGCTCAATCACGCCTTCCCGCACCAGAAACTGGAAGAAAGTGCGCAGGGCCGCAAGTTTACGAGCCACCGAAGCTTTTTTCTTTTGAGCCAAATGAAGAGTGGATAGCCACTCACGAATCGTAAGGTGATCGATTTCGTGGATGTCTGGTGGGTTCCTTTTTCCCGAACCCAGGTCAGGGGAAAGATAATCGAGAAACTGGCTAAGGTCGCTTCTATAGTTGCGCAGAGTGTGTTCGCTGACGTTGCGCTCGTAACGCAGGTGGTCGAAGAACTGGAATAACAGCTGCTCCATGACGGTTTAGGAAGAACTACCCCTTAAGGTAATTCAGCCGCGTGTTTACGCGGGATAAACACAAATCCGAAAAGCCCAACAACTATAACTTAGATACGATGATACCCTGCCCAGTCAGCGCGGAATTCCGCGAATATGTATCGACTATGTATTGACCTGTTATGATTCCGTGTAAATCCGCGAGCTATTCTGCATCTTTAGACTGACTACTAATCACTCCAGCCGGCGCCAGACCTCTTCCGAGAATAGTAAACCTTGCGGGCACGCACGCGAGCATCTTTACGGGATTTTACCTGGAGATCGATGACGTGATAGCGCCCATCCCGTTGCGCCTCCGATTGGTAGTAGCTCAAGACGTATTGTTGTGCGAGATCAGCGGCGACTTGTTTGAATGCTACCTCAAGGTCCGCGGTGGTCTTTGGGATGAACGCAGCTCCACCGGTCTGCACTGCTAGCTGCTCCATGCGTCGCTCAGCGGCAAGGGCGCGCAAATTTGCGCCCTCATATAATCCAGTCTGGACAACGAAAACCTGACAGTCGTCTGACAGGACGCGCAGAAGCGTCGTTTCAAAGTCTGCGCGACTGGTCGTCTCAATACCATCCGAAACTATGACAATAACTCTCCGACCCAGATAGGGCCTCAAATAAGCAGCAGCATCAATAATCGCGTCGAAGAGTGAGGTCCCACCTTCCGGCTTGCCGAAGCTCGAGATCGTCGCTTCAAGCCTCCGTATATCGCTCGTCATGGCTTGCGCGAGATAGGGATCCGTCTCAACGGAGTAGATGGCCGCCCCGTCGGAAGAGCGCATTACTTTGCGAAAAAAGTGTATAGCAGCTTGCTTCTCAAACTCCCGCGCGAAAAGGGTGCTGCCACTGTTGTCGAAGAGCATAGCCATCCGGACAGGTAACTCCGCGCGGGTAATATCGCTTATCGACTTCAACTGACCATCAACCCATAACTCAAAATCCTCAAGCTTCAAACCGCTGATCGCTCGACCACTGGTGTCGACTACCGAGGCCGGGATCGGAACGAGGTTCGATGAGACGTGAATGACGTCCGCTGGATCCACGTGATCGCTCGCTTCACTCTTGGGGCCAGGCGGAGGGACCGGAGGTGGAGACTTTTGTGAGGTAGGTGGCCGACCGGGCTGGGCGATGGGACCTTGAGAGGGCTTCGTCTTCGGTTTAGGGTCTTTCAGCCGCCCAGACTGAGCGGCAACGCTCGCCGACGATACCGCCGCGAACGTCAGAACAAGTGCAATCAATACGATCTTGATGAATGATTCCGCATCTCGACGGAACGCCGACGTCACGGAGTCGCCTGCAATGTTGTGACCTGATGCCTTGTTTCTTGAAGCCAAGCTTTCCACTCTTTCAGTGCCAATTCAACCTGAAATTGATGGCGGTCACGCTTTCTACGAAAGCGGCCTCGATCTTGTTCATCGAGCGGCTGCAGCAGGGCGAAAGTAATATTAACTGGCTGAAAATTCCTGGTTTCCGCGTTTGCGACATAGCGCGCCAGGGCGCCGGTAGCGCTTCGCGGTGGCGCTTCAATCAGCGTCTGGCCGGTTGCGTATTTTGCTGCATTCACCCCCGCCAACCATCCCATCGCCACTGATTCAACATACCCCTCAACTCCGGTTATCTGCCCGGCAAAAAAAACGTCCGGTCGTTCACGCATCTGCAGCGTCGGTCTGAGCACACGTGGTGAACAGATGTAAGTATTGCGATGGATTTGTCCAAACTGCAAGAACTCGGCATTTTCCATCCCGGGAATCAGCCGCAGAACTCTTGCCTGCTCTCCGTAGCGTAGATGATTCTGGAAGCCAACAAGGCTGTACGCGTCAGCCATTAAATTTTCCTGCCGCAATTGCACTGCCGCATAAGGCACCCGGCCGGTACGCGGATCGACAAGTCCCACCGGCTTCATGGGCCCGTAGCGCAGGGTGTCAACACCTCGTCGGGCTAACTCTTCTATGGGCAAGCACGATTCAAACCAGCGCGTTTCTTCGAAACGCTGTAGCGGAACGCTCTTCGCCTCGATCAGCGCTTGATAAAAGACCGCATACTGCTCGCGGTCAAACGGGCAGTTAAGATAGTCGTCGCCACCTTTACCGTAACGAGCAGCAGGGAATGCAATCGCACGATCAACTGAATCGGCAGAGACAATTGGCGCGATGGCATCGTAGAAATAGAGCTGATCGTTTCCGGTGAGTTTCATAATCTCGACCGTGAGCAACTCGGAGGAGAGCGGACCTGTCGCGATGATCACAATTGCGTCGTCGGCAATTCGGGTAACTTCTTCGCGCACCAACTCGATACTCGATTCGCCTTCAATTCTTTTTGTGATGTACTCAGCAAACAACTGACGATCAACGGCGAGGGCAGCTCCCGCAGGCACGCGCGTAACCTCTGCAGCCTCCATCACCAGCGACTCTGCGCATCGCAATTCCTCCTTGAGTAAGTAAGGAGCAGTGCCCGGCTCGTCAGATTTCAGTGAGTTAGAACAAACGATTTCGGCCAGCTTATCCGTTCGATGGGCCGGAGTTTGAGAGATGGGTCGCATTTCAAACAGACGAACGTGCACTCCGGCGCGCGCCGCTTGCCACGCGGCTTCAACTCCGGCGAGTCCGCCCCCGATAACTATTACCTGCTGCAAAGAGAGTCTCGCCTATTAACAAAAAGAGCCAAACAACCCTAGCCGTTTTAGGCAGTTGCCTCGATAGGGGATATTTAAAGCAACGCGTCTATCATGAGTCATCAGCTATGTGGCAGATGCATGTCGCCCCTCTGGGGCTGGATTCGAGTCGGATGCCCGGGACTTATAAACATTGCGCTTCCCACGAGACAGGGCGAACGCTACGGCTTCTTCTCGGGCTCAATAACCCTCGGCGCCTCAAGAGTGTATTCGCCCACGTCGCCCTTAAAATGTCTGTAATCGCTCCACTCGAAGGTCCTGTTCACATCGCCACCGCCGAACAAAAGCACTTTTACAGACAGGTTAACCTGGGCCAGACGCGGCAGCCAGACGCCCTCTTCCATGCGCGTCTGTTCAATCACGAATCCAGCACCAGGGCGTAGCGAGAGCAGCAGGCCCCCGGCCATCTTGAAGCTCTCCGCAAGTCGCGCTTCAAGTCGCATTACCTGCTTATCAATCGGATCAATCCAGACGACGCCCACGAGTTTAGAGATTAAACTCTCCTCGCGATTGCCCGGCCTAAAACCGAGCCGCGGGCGAAAATCAAAGACGACAGCGTTCCGATCGCGAAAGCGTTCGCGGCGCGGTGAAACAAACTCGCATATCTTTAAAAACTGGGAGAGCTCCGGGTCGTCGCCGCCTTCCGCTTCGCCTTTTGCGTGTTTCCTGCGTTGCCGCTCTGCGCGACGCCGTTCAACGCGCTGTTCATTCTTCTCGCGGTCTCGCTCCGCTTTCAAAAACTCTTCCTCCACTCGCTTTGATTCTTTCGTTGCACGCTCGGCGGAGAGTGCGACTCCATTCTCGCTTATCAACCTCATGATCGGAGCACGGTTGGCCACCGGAAACACTTCATAAATTTTCGTCGCTTCTTTCTTGATCTCCCCTTTACCGCTAATCTCTCGGTCAGTCTCCTTCTGCATGAAGGCATACTCAGAGACCCGCTTCTCCACCAGCTCCTGATTGCGTCCGACTTCGCGCAGGAGAGCCGCCACATCGAGCGACTCAACAGCGACCGGAGGATCGAAGGCTGTATCCGGAATCGCCGTGTTGTAGTTTACCCGTTGAAAAACGAAAGTCAGTTCCCCGGAGCTATCCGTGGCCAAGCTCACTTGATGTGGCTCAAGAACATTGCTCGTGGGTTCCGCCACGCGATAATCGGCGAGACTCGTGATAGTTCTACGCGCCTCGTCTTCAACTCTCACGAGCAACTTGCTGTTCACGCTAAACCAGTAGCGAAGCCGGGCTCCGTTGCGGGTGGAAAACTCGACAACGTAAGCCGGGTCGGCAGCTAAATCGTTCAGCGACACGACCCGGGCAAGTATATTCAGCTTCTTGTAATCAACAAGACGCGTAGCCTCCAATAGCGACTTCAGTTTGGCGGCGTTGGCCTCGGCGCCGGTTAGAGTGCGCAATTGGCCGTCCAACCCGTGCACCCAGGCCGAACGCATATTTGCGCCGGAGATAATCTGGCCGTTACCGAAAGTCATCTCGGTACGAACCGAACCAGGCGCCTTCATTTGAGTCCTGGCTGCGCCCATCGTTTGGTCTTTAAGTTGAATCATCCAATCGTAGGCAGCATCGCGGATGGCCGCGATACGCTTCTTTCCACCACTCGCTTTGAGGTAGTTGTCTACAACCTTCTCGGCCGAAGGTAACTTGCGCGCGGGTACCGCGGCCTTCTTCTGAGCAAGAAGCGGATCGGGTACCCAACCTAACAGGACCAAGAACACCGTTACAGTCCGCAGACCCCTCGGGCCCAGGCACAGCAACCCGCGCGGACGGCACAAGCTATAGCTTTCGGGCACGGCATTGTTATTCAGGATCACTTCTTTGGACCGGTTTTCCCGGCGGCACTTTTGGCCGCTGACTTAGTCGTCGACTTTTTCTTTCCGGTTGCCGCGGCTTCTTTTTTCTTCTTTTTCTCAACCTTCTTATGCGCGGCGGCCATTATCTGCTTCACGCGCTCTGCCTGCGTGAGAGGCTTCGCCCCCTTGGCCGCGCTGGGGTGCTGTTCCAATTGTTCCGTCAGCTCGCCTTGGTTTTTCTGATATTCAAACTCGTTAACCTGAGCGCCCCCAATCCTGGAAGTATCGAGATTTCGCATTTGTTCCCTGCCCATATCCTGCTCCTCCTCCCGTTTTGTTGTCGGCTGCTTGACACTACAAACTGCGCATTCGTATAGTGCAATTCTTCGAGAACACGGATCGCGTTCGCTTGAAAAGCCGGCTTAGCTCAGTTGGTAGAGCGTCTGATTCGTAATTAGAAGGTCGCCGGTTCAACTCCGGCAGCCGGCTCCATAGGTCTTCCATGCTAGATCATACAGCATTCGCCCAGACTGCCACAGTATGAGTAAGTCGTCGCCGTCCTACGGGTGAGCGTCTTGACGGGTGGCGTCATGACTGCCTCGCCGTCTTGACGTAGTGACGTGACGTGGTGGCTTTGACACTCCTCTGAAACGAGTATATAAGGCTTACAAGAAGCGAAGGCTAGTCGTGCGGCTATCCGTACGAGAGTTCTGCTCCCGTTCGTGATTGTTCTTGGAGGTCGGCTCGATCCCGACCCGCAGTGAATTCAACCGAATTGCGCTCAGTCCGGTTGGTATGGATCCTACGTCGCCGCTGGTATTTTCCGCGCAAGAACCGTCAAAGCCACCGCGAAATCTTCCCTGCTTTAAGTGTTTATTAACCGAACCGTCTTTTAGGATGAGCGGCGATCCTATCGAGCGGATGAAAGCCCAAGGAAACCATGATCCTGATACAGACAGGGGAGCCACTAAGGAGACCTATCATGAAGAAAGCGCTTGCATTCGCTCTGGCATTTTGTGGCTTAGCACTCGGGCTTAGCCCATCGAGTTTCGCTCAAGACATCGCGTCTCGAACCCCAGTTTCTGTCGCAGATGAGAACAGTAATCGGGAGCAGGATAAACTAAATGGCCCAGTGCGCCGCGTTCGAGTGGAAACCGCAAAGATCACCCTGAAAAATGGCAACTGGGTCGAAGGACCGCGCCAGGCTCTAGGAATGGCGACTTACGATCCGACAGGAAGAAAGATTGACTCCGTCGCCTACCCCCTGGAAAGCAGCAACATACCGGGGAACGAGCATTATCTTTATGACGAAAAAGGAAACGTCGTTGAGATGATCTTACGGAGCACTAACGATTCTATACTCAGCAAAGAGACTTACAAGTATGAATTTGACCAGTTGGGAAACTGGACGAAAATGAGCAGCTTAGTCGCTGTATTTCAAAACGGTAAGGTTAGTTTTGAACCAATTGGGATTACTTACCGCACTATCAGCTATTACTACAATCAAGCAATCGAGACACTCAACGCGTCTTCACCGAAGTCAAAGCAAGTCTTAACCCCCAGTACCTCTTCGGCACTTCCAAACTCAAGTAGATCGTCGACGGATTCTTCGCGACCTTCAACATCTGTCGCCCAGGTAGTGACTACTATTCAACCGCTGCCAGGGGCCGCTAATGCCCACGCCAAGAAGGAGGCAGTTGCCGAGCCGGCTACAGTTACCACCACTAAAAGCGACACGGCAACACCAAACGGCTCCGCATCTATATCAAGCGGGATCCGTACAACTCCGGATAGCGCCCCGGCAACTAGAGTAGTTCAACATGTTGCCGAAGAAGAGCTGCGCAATGCGGCTATAGAATTGCCGGAGCCTGAGTATTCCGACGCGGCCTCGCTTGTCCGAGCTAGTGGCAAAGTAAGAGTCCAGATACTAGTGGATGAGAACGGCCGTGTTACGAATGCCCAAGCAACTTCGGGCCACCCGATCCTCGGAGCTGCAGCGGAAGCCGCAGCGCGTAAAGCACGATTCTCGCTCACGAAAATCTCCTCCGGTGCTCCAAGAGTCTACGGCGTGATCAGCTATGACTTTATACTGCCAAATCTAGCCAGCGAAGCAATTCCCGCTACCAGTCCGATGATCGATAGAAATTCGACGAAACCTGATGACCGCAAATCAGAGGCGAGGCGGATCGCTGAGAGAGCGGCCACCGTTGAATCCGAACCGAAGGCCGCGGCGAATTATTCGGAAGCAGCTAGATCGTTTTTCAACAAGGGTGTGGCATTCCAGGCATCAGGCCGTTACTCGGAAGCGGCTGAGGCATTCAATCAAGCCATTAGGCACGATCCCAACGATGCTAATGCCTACGCGAGCCTTGGGATGGCATATTCTGCGATGGAGAAACACGAAGACGCGATCGTAGTCTATAAGATGGCGCTCCAAACCAATCGAAGCGCACTCGGTGCGCCGGCTTACTACATGTGGGGCCACTCTAATCTGGCGCTTGATAAGATCTCGGACGCACTCTCAGCCTACAAACAGGCTCTCCACATCATGAGAGCCGAAGCTAAGGATCTTGAACGAAAAGAGACTCTGCGCTATCCGTCGCTGGAGCAACTGCACTACGGTATGGGAATCGCCTACTTGAATTCGAAACGTTTCTCCAATTCGATTAAAGAATTAAAACAGGTTGTGAAGCTAAACCCAAAAAATGCGGAAGCCTACTATGCACTTGCCATAGCCCACCTTTCCACCGGTAATCGAAGGGAAGCAGAGGTGCAGCAAAAAATGCTCAGTTCGCTTGACTCTGCTCTAGCCCAGAAGATTTCCAGCGCCCTCGCAATTGCCGGACCACCGCCGGGTTGTCGTACCATTGCCTGTCGGTAAAGGTTCGTGGTAGTGATCCAAGCAAGTCCTAAAATTTGCCCGACCAGTTAATCCACACATTCATGATGTAAAGGCTGGGGCTAAGTTTGGAGTCGAATTTTCATAGAATGCGGCTCGGGTTAACGAGCGCGGCGCGGTCAGGCGCGGACATGAAATTAGCCTAGCCTGACCGCGCTGGTTTTTGGGAGAGGGCCAGAGTTTAAAACATCTCGTCTTAGTTGGGACGAGGTGACTTGCGCCACATTGGCTTGATAGCAATTCGCAGGATCGTGGATCTCGGAGACAACTACTAAATGGCCAAACCCGCAAGTTCGAAAGAGGTATGCCAAGGCGCCAAGCGGGTCGCTGCCCCGAAAATAATTAAACCGATGCTGGCGACCCTGGTTGACGAGCCTTTCTCAGATCCTGACTGGCTGTTCGAAACCAAGTGGGACGGTGTGCGCGCGGTTTGTTTCATCAGAAACGGTAAAGCACGGTTCATCTCCAGAAACCAAATCGAGATGACGGTGCAGTATCCCGAATTAGCAGATATCGCGCAAAGTATTCATGGCTCAAGCGTAATTCTCGACGGTGAGATTGTAGCCCTGGACAAAAACGGCGTGTCGAGGTTTCAGTTACTGCAACGGCGGCTTGGACGAAAGAATGCCGGCGAGATCCAACGACTTGCAGCAACCACAAGGATTGCATTTTACGTCTTCGACCTCCTCTATCTGGACGGCTTCGATTTGATGGGATGTAAACTGATCGACCGCAAAGCTACGCTGGAAGGAATACTCAAGTCGTCCAAGAACATCAGATATTCCGACCACATCATTGGCGAGGGCGAGAAGCTTTTCGAAGAGGTCGCCAAAGTTCCCCTCGAAGGAATGATCGCCAAACGCCTGGAGAGCACCTACGCGCAACGACGCAGCGCCCAGTGGCTGAAGATAAAGACTATTCAACAATCGGAGGTGGTCATCGGCGGTTACACGGAACCGCGAAACTCCCGCGAATATTTCGGGGCGCTCGTCGTTGGCCTCTACCGTGACGGCAAACTCCATTATGTTGCACACACCGGGGGCGGTTTTAATCATCAGGCTCTGGCGCAGACTTACAAGCTGATGCAGTCCATCAAGACCAAAGACTGCCCCTTCATCGACAAACCCAAGACCAACGAACCCGTGCAGTGGGTGAAACCCAAGCTGGTAGCTCAGGTCAAGTTTTTTGAGTGGACGACTGACGGACGTATGCGCCATCCAGTCTTCCTGGGTCTGCGCCAGGACAAGAAACATCAAGAGTGCGTTTTCGAAAGAAAGGGTGACACGGATCGGGTTGTGCCAAGGGTCCGCACATCCAAACGTTGATAGTTGGTCATCGTTATCCGAAGCTCACAAAAGGCCAAGCATCGCGATCCGCACTTACCACTGAGGAGAGGTGTCCCAACCGTAGTGGTTCATCAACCTCGCCAGCCCAGCCGCAATGAGCCTCAGAGGTCAAGCTAGCTAAAGCTCAAAGTAGTTTAACTAGTCGGACGAAGTAACCCGCGAAAGATCCCCTGAACAGCAACTTCCTTTGCGGGCAGCGTTAACGGCTGGAGTTGAGAGTTGGCTGGATGGAGTTCGACGTTGGTGCCGCGTCGAAAGAGGCGTTTGAGCGTCGCCTGGTTCTCTTCGATGAGTAAGGCTACGACTATCTCACCATCGCGCGCGTCGGTACGATTCTCGATCAAAGCAATGTCGCCGTCGCAGATGTGCTCATCGATCATCGAGTCGCCTTTCACCCGCAGCGCATAGACTCGTTCCGGGCGCACGCGTCCGAGCAAGAAACGCGGTACGGGGATCGTTTCTGCATTCTCGACGACATCGATGGGGGCACCGGCAGCGACAGAGCCCAGCAGTCTAACCTCGCAAAGCATATCGCTGTCATCGACCTTAACCGTCAGCGCAAAGGCGCCGTCTTCATTCTTGCGGGTGAGCAGTCCGCGCTTCTCAAGTGCGGCGATATGCTTGGCAATCGTTGCTCTCGATTTAACTCCGAAGTGTCTGGCAATCTGCGCGTAGGAAGGCTCGTGACCGTGTCGCTCAAGAAAGCGGCTAAGATAATCCAGTATTTCTTTTTGTCGCTGAGTGCGCGGGAGCATAGGTTCAATATTCCGCTGTCAGATGCCCTGGTGGTTCAATTGATTGAGAACAATACTAAAGGCGTCGGCATTCTAGGGCGCCCAAACAAAAGCGTCAAGCTTTTGTTGCGCCAAAGAATACATTGCCGGTTGCGATCTCTTAGCGGACCGAGTAGCGAGTAAGCGTGCGCGGCAGAATGCGAACGCTGGGTGGCATCTTGCTTAAGGTCATCGGCTTTCCTGTCAAGACCTCAGTCGCCTTCATACCGTAGACGGCTTCGTTAAGATCATTGTCTGGACTGATCACAGCGCCCTTCAATGCTGCGCCGATGAACGCACCCTTGCTCCGTGAGTAGGACAGGATTCCGGCATCGAGGGTGGTGTTAGTTGATGCCGCTACTTCGCGACCAACCGGCCCAGCAACTACGCCAGCTTCACCACCCATTTCAAACTTATCCTCGAGCAAACCCTTCACTCCTTCTTCATTCATGATCAGAAACACGTAATCATTCTTTTGCGCACCTATCTGCGCACCAAAGCTTCCGCCGCTCAGATTAAAAAACGCAGGGGCACTCCAGCCACGTCTCACGCGCTTGCTGATTATTCCCTGACCGCCGCGGCCACCTACAATGAATGCAGCTTTAATCACACCCGGGAAGACCGCAATCGCCTCAGCCTTATCCAGCAACTCTTTGGGAATCGCTTTGTCTCTGACGTTCATGATTTCGGTAAATGTCTTCGCCGCCTCGCTTGCATGCCGCGCAGCGTCCTGGGTCCTCGATTTTTTCTGCGCCGGCACCGAAACTGCAGATATTGCCAGCAAAATAGCCACACTGACCACCACGGTCATAGTTCCTCGCATCGAAAAGTTCATAACTAACCCTCCCTTAACGCATCTTGGTGTCGAACGAGCGAACGGAGAACTATGCGCAGATTCCGCGTAAAGTCTTCGCTCGTTGGTTTGGTCTGATAGTACACGCAGTGCCGTGATAACGGTAGCTAAGCAGGTTGTGTCGTGTCTTGAGTCGTATGGTGCGATTTCAGTCGGAACCGAAGGCGGTAGTGACCGGGTAACTCTCACCAAACGGCGGAGTGTCTTGAGGTAAGCTCGATGCGCCCCCCACGGGTACTGGTTAAGTTGACGGCGTTAACCGCAGCCATCGTGATTTCATCGGCAAACGCCCTCTTCAACGGCGTCGCTGTGAGGATCAGAACCGTGCCAAGTTGGCGTGGGAGGCGCGGTGCACGGACCTACGCGATCATGAGGTTCTCTTGCTGTTTCTGATTTCAAAGGTCAAGCTGGCCCACTTCGATTCGTAATTGAGATCAGGCTGCGAGAGCGGTGTCATGTGAATGAACTTCACGTACCACTTCCCTGCACCGACAAGATTGAAGGTCGCGAGGCCGTCCGCGTTTGTGCGCGCCTCGAGTAGATGCAGTTTCCCGTCGCGCGACTCCCATCCAGCCATGACAAACTGATTCGGCACGGGCTGGCCTTCCACCGTGCAAAGCACGCTAATGGTATCTCCCGTTCTCAAAGCGTAGGGATTCTGCTGAGGAATGACCTCCGCGGGGTAATTAAGTTGTCTCATGTAGTCGTCGGAAAGCTTATCTCCCACCTGAAATACAGCGCGCACGTGTTTCGAATAACGCTCGCGGACATTTTTGTTCAACTCACTGTTTTTCTTTCGCTCGGCAAGAGTGTCAGGAATGCCGTCGTGTTTGAGGTAATCATTGAACTCAGCGGCCTTCAAATCAATCTCTTTAGGTTTGGTTGAAACTCCAGCCAGATAAGTTCCTGGTCCACCCGTCTGGAGGTCCATCACCGTCGTTTTTCTCTCGTCCCGCCATGTCACCCACTGGCTGATGGGCCCACTAAGATCGGGAGCATATAAACTGATATCTCGGAAACGGGCACGAGCGACCAGCCCTTCGCTTTTTTGGAAGGTTCCATTCAGGAGGCGGACGCTGGCTTTCGTGTTTGGCGCCAAAAAATAGGAATCGACCTTCAGGAACAGGTCATGGCCGCTGGCAACGGCCGTTATGAGAAGGGCCAAGGTGAATGCCGTCACAGTCTTTCGCTTCATTTTTGAAACCTCATTAGTGCTGATGCTCGACTGAGTACTTCTCAATAATCTTTTCGCGCACTTGCTCCGGTGTCAGCTTTTCATCTTTCTGCAGCTTGTAGGCCAGCAAGGCTTCATCGACGCATACCGCGCAGTGGGAGGCGTGGTCGTCTACGAAACATGTGTGAAGGCTCTTGTGTCCGAAGGCTTTATCGCATTCGCAATAACAGGGCAGCTGAGCCAGAGTGTTGGGAATATTTTTAGCCACCTCATATGCTTCTCGCGTCTTGCCAAAGAACTCCGACGCCGCCAAGGTTGGCGGAAGGCTTGCGAGTTCTGAAGCCACTTGATAAGCGGGGACTCGCGGCTTAGCGCGACCGGGGGAAGGTGGGACCGTATCGGGCAAAGCCACTGTTGGCCCACCATGTTCGTGCGCGATCTCTGTACCGCCACCTCCAGGCTTCATCACCACCAGAGTCCCGGCGCCCAGTGCCAGGATGACCAGGAGTATGAGTAAGAATTTGGTTTTCATCGATCGAATTAACTCCTAACCTTGGACTTGCTTCTCTTGCAATCGAGCGTTGGAAAGGCGCAGCGCATTGCTTATCATCGATACTGAGTTAAAGCTCATCGCGGCAGCGGCAATCATTTTAGTAGGACGCCGAAGGATACAGCGCCAGAAGCACGTCGAGCATGTTCAAGCTACGATTCACAAGGAACTGCCACCGCCGAGTACGACTGGCGACGTTAACGCTAATTGGAATCCATGCAAGCGTGCGCAGCGAACCGTTGTTGGAGTGGCGACCACGGAATCATCTCGCTCACCCCGATCAAAAAAACCGGACCGTTAGAACCACGCTGACCCCGAACCGCCGCTGCATAACAGAAAGTTCGTCATGTCTTCTTTAGACTAATAAATTCTTCGGGGCCCGAGTGCCATGCTGCAGATCGGGCAATTTCCTGGCGCATCACGAACGATCTGGGGATGCAATCGGACAGCTGTATTCAACTTTGATTCGGGCTTGAATCGAAAGTTCCTTTTTCATAACCCAGCTCACGGCTTAAAGGAAGCGCCGGCGTTTCACCTGTTTGCAAGCTCTAAACCCGCCTTCCTCCGGCAAGCAACCCCCGCCCGCACCCCGAACGGAGCTTACGAAGCTCCAATCGAGATGCAGGGCGAAAAGGCTGCGCCATGGACCTAACCCTGTTTCGGCTTGTCCTTCATCTTCATGTTGCACGAGTCTTTACTGCAGCAACATGCATCCTTTGCGGAATGGTCCTTGGGTTGATCCTTCATCGAGCAGGAATCACCCTGGCAGCAGCACGACTCCATCGCGCAACACGATTCGCTCTTAGTCTCCTGGTCTTTCGGTGTTGAGTTTTGAGCGAGTCCAACAGTTGAAATGGCGGCCGCGAGCCCGAGCGCGAGGCCCAGGGCAAACCCTCTGAGGTTTTTCATTTTGTTCTCCTAAACTGAAAAAAGACTATTGCCTGATATCAGCGAATACACTGATATCGCTGTGGGAAGACGCGAATGTCTGTCCCTCGCAGGCAGATCTCTAGATTAGGAAGACACAGCAGCGAAGGTAGGTATGTCCTCGATTGGGTAATCGAAGTGGCGTAGAAAGCGGAGCGCTTTGTTCCAGAGAATTCTCAGCGGGAAGAGATGGATTGGCCGGTACCGGAGCGGCAGCGACCTCATTTATTCGTATTTTGGCAGGGATCGTCGCCCTACCCACTGCGAGCGGGCAGTCTTTCATCATGCCGGACGATGATCCACTCCCCATTATCTGGGTGCTATCTGACGTTATGGTTCGCTCAGCTGCTGGTTTCGTTTCACCAGGGTTCTTTGCGCAACAGCCATGGGATCCACCCGACGAGCAGCCCTGACCGGAAGCAACTATCGTGGCGTTCTGTCCTGAATGGTGACCCGAACGCTCTTCTGAGATAGAGCTTGGAGCAGGCGCCGCGGCCGCGACCATCCCTTCACATCCCATCATGCAACCGGCGCCAGCAATCCAAAGGCTAAGCACCGGCGCCAGCACCAATCGAACAATTTTAGTTGAGGACAGCATCCGCATCACCAGGTCGAGTCTAGCAATCTGGTCGTCATTTGTCGACCTGGACGTTTTTGGCCGCAAACGACCAGATTTTGAGGAGTATGATCTTTTTGTGACGTTCTGGAATCGAACCAGCTTGAGTGTAGCCTCGGTGCTGGACTTTCGCTAGACTGGTTCTCCAGGTAGAGAAACATCATGTACAACTCAGGGTATTTGGAGAGGAATTATTATGGAGATAGATAAGAACAAGATCGTGACGCAGGATGAATTGAATGAGCCCGCTCCGATAGATCAGGTTGAGGATCGCGTCGAAGCCGAAATGAAGGTGATAGAAGGTAAAGCGAAAGAGCAAGTGGCCCATGGTCTGCAAGACAAAAACCTGGAGCGAGAGGCTCAACAGCTCAAGCAAGAAGGCGAGCGGAGTTTGAAAGCTGCAAAGGAAGCCCAAGTTGAGAAGGAGAAGCCCTGATAAGCTTACCCCTTCAGTGCTTCTTCGATAGCATCTCTTAGCTGTTGAGGCGTGGCAGCCGGACTAAATCCGATGAACCGTTTTAAAATGCGCCCCTTGCGGGAAATTACAAAGCTCTGAGGAATCGCGTCCCGCCCCTGCATCAAAGCGATGGCCACCTCCGGGGTGGCCCAACCGACCGGATAGTCCATCTTAAACTCCTGCACGAAGCGTCGCACGCCCGCCGCCGAAGCTTCGGGGTTTTCGGTTGAAAGACCGACTACCTCCAAACCCTTCGCCCGAAATTCGTTATGAAACTTGACCAATTCGGGAATCTCCATGCGACACGGTCCGCACCAGGTGGCCCACAGGTTCACCACCAAAACCTTGCCAGCGTAGTCTGAAAGTTTGATGGGCCGTCCGTTCATAGCTTTCAACTCAGTATCGAGTACCACGTGAGGCAACGTAACCATCGAGCCCGCAGCGGCCGCCGCAGGCTTGGCAGGGTTGATTGAAACAGGGCCGGGCTTCCCAATTTCATCCGCAGAGTTGCAGCTTGAAATTCCAAAAACAGAAACGAACGACAGTACCAGAACAGTTAAAGCGAGACGCGCCGGGGTTAACAAATGATTCTTCTCTCGGTTTTCTTTTGACATCTTAATAATACTGCGTGCCAGCTATTCCTTAAATTGGGATCAGCATAGCATTCCTCCTCGGCCGCTTGCGAGTTTCAGTTCCTGGTGAATCTAAACGACTCTAGAATTACAGGCATCTCACCTTTCTCCCCCACGTCTTCGACTGCCGATAATTCCGGCGCCAGGGAAGTGGCCAGCATGATCAGCGTTGCGCCTGCGGTCTGCCCTTCAATGCCTGTGGGCAGAAAGATCACGCGGCCCCATACCTGAAGGTCGCCTTTCTCAGTTCCTTTGGACAGACTGACAAACCGAAATTCATAACCATCGAGCGAATTTACTTTAGTGGGCCCCTCGGAGACCTTGCGGTACTCCGGAAAGCTATTAGCCAGAGTCGCGCCCAGCAGCTCAACCAATCGTGGGAATGTCGGGCTGTCGGCTGTGAAGCTTCCCTTGCTGGTGTACCAACCGACGGCGAAATTCTCTTGCGTAAAGTCAGGTGGCAGCCGGCGTTCGACCTTCACGAAATTGCTGGCTCCCGCCACTCCTGCTTTCTTATCAGTCTGCCAGGTTTCCGGGTAGTAGAAAGAGAAGTCGATGTAATGCTCGGACAGCTTACCGTCCAGGTTTGCTGTCGAGTTGGCGAATTTCGTTGAGCCGGGAGGGGGCACAAAAGCTACCTCGGTATCTTCGGTTGTACTATTGGTGTTGGCATTGGTATTTGCATTTTCCGCAGTCGTGTTCGTGTTGGTTTTTTCCACCGGTGGGGCGTCCTCCACCACTACTGGACCACCTCGAGACTCCTGCAGGCGGGGCTTGATGACATAAAAGAAAACGCCGGCCAGGCCAGCGACACCCAATAACAGGACCAAGGCCACAGCCCCGAGAATTAAAGGCAGGTTTGATTTCTCTTTTGGTTGCGGAGGATGAGCAGTGGTCCCTGGCAAGGTCGAGATCCCGGGCGAGGCCGGTGCCTGGGATAAGTCAGAAGCGGTGCTTGTCCCCGTCGGTCCGGTGTTGCGGGGAAAAGCGACTGTGGGTGCATTCGCCATGCTGGCAATAGTCGCGTTGAGATCCGGAAGCTTACGGCTAGTGGCCGCATTATCACGCGGCGGTTGAAGTGGCGGCGCCACATCCGCGGCGGTGGCGCGTATAGTTACGTTAGGATCAAAAACTGCGTCGGAAATCAGGAGACCGCCGTCAACCGTGCAAAACTTCTGGCTCTCGTCTGGAAATGTTCGACTGCATTTCGGGCAACGCTTCATAGAGGACCTCGCTTATTGTCTTCGCTCTCGGATCAACCAGACCGGGCCTTCGAAAGTCTCTGCTCTATCTCTTTATTGCCAGGATCAAGCTCCAGGGCCCGCTGGAAAGCTCGAGCGGCTTTGTTGAGCTCTTTAGTTTTGAGATAACCATCGCCAACGCCCTGGAATCCGAAAGCTCCCGCAAGCTGTTTGCGATCTCCCACGGGTGCAAGAGCCGCCGCTCGTTCGTAAGTAACCTCCGCATCCGCGTAGCGTTCCAGGGCCAGGTAAGTGCGGCCGAGCAAATTGAAGGGTTGGAAAGCACGGGGGCTAACTTCCGTCGAAGTCTTCAGATAAGGCTCGGCCTCCTGATACCTCTTCAAGACGACCAACATTCTTCCCATGAGAAGCAGCGTCGTAGGATTGCGTTCGTCAAGTGCCAGCGCGCGTTTCAGTACCGGGCCAGATTGCTCCCATTGTTGTTCGCTTTGCAGTGATTCAGCAACCAGATTGAGCGTGGCCGCGTCCTTCGCAAGACTGATGGCCTGGTCGTAAAGCGGCGCCGCCTCATTACTGCGGCCTAGCCGCTTCAAGATGCGACCCAGGTGGACGTAGGCAACAGCAAACTGAGGGTCAAGCTCGACCGCACGGCGATAGGAGTGCTCGGTTTCGCTAGTGAGAGATCCTCGCGACTGTAAGGCCACACCGAGTCGGTCCCAAGCCACTGCATTGTTTGGCTGCAACTGCACAGCTCGTCGAGCAAAGCCCTCAGCATCTGCAAGGCGTTTGGCGTTATCTGCGCCCGTCCTGGGTTGAACCAAAACTACGCTGAGCGCCACGAGCGCATCAACATTGGAAGGACTCCACTGGGCCGCATTGCGATAAGCCATCTCGGCGTTTTCCCAGCGCTGCTGGTCGGTATAAACGTTTCCCAGACCGTAGGCGGCTCGCCCATCTCGTGGCTTAGTCTTAAGGGCGCCCTGATAAGCTTCCTCCGCCTCGGCGAAACGCCTGGCATCGCGAAATTCGTTGCCCTTCGCCAGCAGGTCTTCGACTCGCTCCTCAGCAGCAGCCGCCGCCGCCGTCCCCGCCGTCCCCGCCGCTCCCCGGTTGCTGCGGGGGCTCGGCCTGGTTGAAGGTTTAGTTATCGGCGTCATCGGCTTTGCCCCGCTTTTCTTGGTCTCGGGGTTCCGAGGTCGAAAGATTCCCGCGCCCCCACCTACGTCCGCACCGACGTCTTGCCCAAACGCTGCGGTGGCGCTCAACAGCAAGCTCAAACATAGTGCAACGAATGTAAGCGCAGCGCGCACCATGGCATAGGCTTTCATCGGTATTCTCCTAAGTCTCACTACGGTGAAAATATAGCCGGAGTTACATACGCCGAACTCGCGTTGTTAGGCTAACCCTCATCTTGACGGAAAGTCTAACGGGCAACAACTGATGCGGCGGATTGTAGATCAATCGTGGTTGGATATCTAATTGCGTTTTAAGTGAATCTGCGGGTTTGCCTCACCGGGCGGCCCGCACGAGGCGGAAGCCAAAACTCGGATGTTTTAAAGAGGGGTTATACCAATCGCGGTACGTCGCTGAGATGGGGACTTCCCGATTGTTTGGATCACTTAAGTAAGACCCACCCCGCGCCACCATCCATTCTTTATTGGCGGTGGGGATTGGCCCTGCCTGATTTCCCTCATAAAGAGAGGCCTCCGAAGAAGTCCACTCCCAGACGTTTCCGATCAAATCGACAACTCCCCAGCGATTAGCGCCTTGGGGAAGAGATCCGACCGGTTTCGCGTCAGCCTCTTTCACCACGGCGCGTCCGTCCTCCCAGCGGTCACCCCAAGGGTAAAGTCTATGAGCGCCACCACCGCGCGCTGCGTACTCCCATTCTTCTTCGGTGGGCAAGCGGTAAGCAACTCCATCCCGTCTGGAGCGCCACCCAGCGAAAGCTTCCGCATCTCGCGGCGAAACGTTCACCACCGGCCACTTCTCCTGAAGAGAGAGCGGTCTCCCGCGAAACCAATGACTGGGAATCTCGGGGTAATTCATTTCGCGTACAAATTCGGCGTACTCATCATTGGTTACTTCAGCCCGGTCAATAAAAAACGTAGGCACCGTCACCGTGTGCTCTGGACGCTCCCAAGGTGTTCCATCATTGCGACCCATTTCGAACGTACCTCCCGGGATCTCAATGAGATCGGCTTTGGACTTAGGTGTGTCAGGAATTGTGGGCGCCTGTGTGTTGGTTATCGGTGGGCTTGGGTTAGGTTTAAGGAGCACATAACCACCAATTGCGCCTCCGACTAGTAAGAGAGCTACTACGGCAGCACCAACGAATAAAATCGGGCTGGTCTTTGGCTTCAGTGCGACTTCGACGAACGCCTGCTGACTTCGCTCCATAACAGCGGAATCGCCGGAAAAACTGTTACTATCAGCCAACCCGCGCTTGACCTTCTGACTTATTTGCGTGGCTTCAGGATCGATAGCAGTTGCGTGCGGCGGCATGCTGGTGGCTAACCGGGCGAGACGTTCCTCCAGGTCACTTGCCTGGCGGGCAACCCGCTCCAATTGTTCTCGGTGCTTTCGTTCCTGTTCTTCGCGGTCGGCCTTCTCTTTTGCGACGCGATCCTCTTCGTCTTTTCGTTTTCGGACTCGCTCCGCTTCCATTGTGCGGCGGCCCTCTGCCTCGCGTGCCAATTCCTCGCGCGCGACCCTGTCGCGCTGTGCTTGTTCCCAGCGGTGTGCTTCGTGAGCCGTCGAAAGTTCTCCGCGAACTTCACCGTCCAAAGCTGCTGAATTGATTGTGCCGGCCATGGAGTCGAATGCCGGCTCCGAGAGATTAGTCTGTTTGGTTCCAGGCGGCGTAGTTGTCGGTGATAATGGTGAAATAAAGGTCTGGTTAGGATCTATCGAGCCGGTATCGCGACGGGGCGCGGGGGGCGCGCCAGATGAATTCACCGCTGCTCTCAATTCGTCGAGGAAATTACCGACCGAAGGAATCCTTGTTTCTACCTCTTTCTCGAGCGCATGGCGCACAACTGCTTCGATTCGGGGCGGCACGTGAATACCCAGCGATTGGAAACTGGCCGGCGGCACCGTCAGGTGCTTTTTCATGATCGAGGGGATTGAGGAACCCTTGAAGGGAACATCGCCCGCAAGCATCTGATAAAGAATGATGCCTAAGCTGTAGATATCAGCACGTGCGTCAGGTTCGTCATCTGACCATTGCTCGGGCGCCATATAAAAAGGCGAACCCATCAGACCGCTGGTCTTGGCCTGAACAAACGAGCCGAGTAGCTCGCCGGATTTGATTTTGGCCAAACCGAAATCGAGTATCTTCAACCCCTCCGCGATAGACACGTTGTGCTGCGCCATGATGTTGAGGGGTTTCAAATCCCGGTGGACGATATTTTGTCTGTGGGCCGCCGCCACCCCGGCGCCGATGGCGCTAATGATCTCCAGCGCTCGCGCGGGCGACATCGCCCCTTCCTCTGCAAGCATGTCCTGAAGTGACTTGCCGTTCACAAACTCCATCACGAGGAAAGGCATTGAACCCCGCACGACTCCAAAGTCCGTAACCGCGATGATGTTCGGATGTCTGATAGCAGCTGCGGCCAGCGCCTCCTGACGGAAACGCGTTACCAGCATCGGATCATTGCCTACCAGATCCGGCAAGATCACCTTGATGGCATGAGCAGTTTTAAGAAAAATGTGGCGCGCCTTAAAGACAACACCCATACCTCCCTGTCCCAGTCGTTTCTCCAACTGGTAGCGCGCATCAAGGATGGGCTCGCCGAGCAGCGAGTGTGTTGTCACATCGCCGTCTTGCGGACAGTGATTGATATCGTCGGGGAAACAACGCCTACAGGCTGGACACTCTTTCATTGAACGACTCGGTAAGGTATCCCTCGACTAGCTGGTGCAGCCGCTTCGGCCGGCGAACAACTTCTTATGCGATCAGTGCGGGAAATATTAGAGACTCGTACCTGGAACCCCGCGCTCATTGTGGGTACATATGATAAAGGACGCCGACACACCTTCCCCTTATTTGGCTGGTTCAAACGCGCAATCTAATTCTAACTAACTGCAAGGCAGCTAGCAACTTGAGTCCCCCACGACTCCTGTTCATTTTCGGTTTTCGAATCTACTCACGAACCGAACTGCCCTCTATAGTTATCTCCGCTTAACGCCTCGAGCTCTCACTGGAACCGCGGGCGGGACGCCCGCAATGAGGGCTTAGCGAATAGAATCTCTGAAGTCGACCACTTTGCGGGATCCTCGCACCTTGTGGTGCTGGTAGCGGGCGTCCCGCCCGCAGTCCCAGTGAGAGCGCGAGTGGGTCAAGCGAAAGTCGTTCCTAAAAAATCGCCAAACGATGACCCAAACGAATCTCTTTTCGAACTGAAACTGTACTCGCTGATCTTGTCTAGCGCACAACTATATTGACGAGCCGCTGCGGCACCACGATGATTTTTAGGATTTCGCGACCTTCCGTAAATGGACGCACCTTCTCATCAGCCGCCGCCGCCGCTCGTAACTCGTCTTCGGTTACCTCTGGCGAAGCCAGTAGGCGAGACCGAAGCTTGCCGTTCACCTGGATGGGGATCTCGAGCTCTGCTTTTCGAGCGAGTTCAGCATTCGTTTTTGGCCATTTTGCGCCCCGGCCGAGCCTCTGATTAAGACCATCCGTATGGCCCAAACGTTCCCACATCTCTTCCGCTATGTGGGGACTAAAAGGTGCGAGCATCAGAGTTAGGGATTCCAGAGCCTCGCGCACGATAAAGAGATCGGCCGTCGATGAGGTAGCCGGCACCGCGCCAAAATCGCTAAGCTCATTGAAGAGTTCCATTAACGCAGCCACGCTCGTGTTGAGATGCAGATGCTCGAAGTCGTTGGTCACCCGCGCAATGGTCTGGTGCGTCTTCCTGCGCAAAGCCAAAGCCCCGGGACTCAAATCCTCGGTGCTAGGGGCGTCCTGCCTTTGCGACGAATCCGAGAGGCGCTCGTGCCAACGCCACACCATCGAATACACTTTTCGCAGAAAGCGAACTGCTCCTTCGATCCCCGTCTCGATCCAGCGCAGTTCGTTTTCGACCGGCGCCGCAAACAGAACGAAGAGGCGTGCTGCATCGGCCCCAAACGCCGAGATCATCTCGTCAGGGTCAACCCCGTTGCCGAGAGTCTTGGACATCGCCTTCCACTCGTCCGTGCCCTCCACGAGGTTGGTTACCATCCCCTGCGTAAGCAGTTTTTTCACCGGCTCATCAAATGAAACCAGTCCGATATCGCGCATGAACTTAGTCCAAAAGCGCGTGTAGATCAGGTGCATCACCGCGTGTGAATCCCCACCAATGTACTGATCGACAGGTGTCCATTGGGCAGCTATTGCCGGATCAAATGGTGCGGAGTCATTACGCGGATCACAGTAACGAAAGAAGTACCAGGAGGAATCGACAAACGTGTCCATCGTGTCGGTCTCCCGGCGCGCCGGGCGTTTGCATCTGGGACAGTTTGCATTCACAAACTCCGGCACGCCGGCCAGCGGCGATTGACCACTGCCCGTGAACTCCGCAATGTCCGGAAGCACGACCGGAAGATCCTCGTAAGGCACGGCCACGGCGCCGCAGTGTTCACAATTGATGATTGGCACCGGCGCTCCCCAGAACCTTTGGCGAGAAACTCCCCAGTCGCGCAGCCGGTAAGTAACAGCCCCTCCTCCGAATTGGTGCTGCTCTGCGTGTTGGCCCATCTCGCGTATCGCCACTGCTGAAAGTCTTCCGCCCCACTCGCCGCTATTGATCAGCACCCCATAGTCGGTGAACGCCTGGTGCATTTCGGCAGACTGGTCCGTACCGGTTTTTGATACCGGTTCAGCCGCCGGTTGATCGTGAGAAACCGGAGCAATAACCTGTCGAATCGGCAGAGAATATTTCTGCGCAAACTCGAAGTCGCGTTGATCGTGAGCCGGCACGCTCATCACTGCCCCGGTGCCATAGTCCATCAGTACATAGTTTGCCACCCAAACGGGGATGTTCTCGCCGCTGAAGGGATTGATGGCCAGCACTCCGGTGTTGAGTCCTTCTTTGACTTCTTCCCCCGTAGGGTCGACGGGCCTGGCGCGTGCGGCCGCCACTCTCTCGGCAAACTTCTGGACGTCACTCTTCAGGGTTGAGTGTTCCAGCAGTTCCGCAATGAGCGGATGATCCGGCGCGAGTACGATCGCGGTGGCGCCAAAAACCGTGTCGATACGCGTGGTAAACACACGAATCTTTTTGTCCGAGTTTTTGACTGCGAAGTCGATGTAGGCGCCTTCGCTGCGACCGACCCAGTCGCGCTGGCGTTTCAGCACCTTCTCAGGCCAGGTAGCTTCGATCTGTTCGATCTCTCCGACGAGTTGTTCGGCGTATTCGGTGATACGGAGAAACCATTGTTCGAGATTGCGCTTCTCCACCGCCGCGCCACAGCGCCAGCAGACGCCACCCGACGACTGTTCATTCGAGAGTACGGTACCCTCTCTAGGACACCAGTTAACCGGCGACTGCTTTTTGTAAGCCAAACCGCGTTCAAACATCTTCAGGAAGAACCACTGGTCCCACTTGTAATAATCGGGCCTGTGCGCAGCAATCTCGCGCGACCAGTCGTAACTGATGCCCAGGCGTTTGAGCTGACCGCGCATGTGCGCGATGTTCTCTTCGGTCCAGTCACGCGGATTTACGCCTCGTTTGATCGCGGCCTGTTCGGCCGGCTGCCCAAAACTGTCCCAGCCGATCGGGTGAAGCACGTTGAAGCCCTGCAGACGCTTGTACCAGGCAAGGGCATCCCCGATTGAGTAGTTGCGCACATGGCCCATGTGCAGGAAGCCCGACGGGTAAGGAAGCATTTCCAGACAAAAGAACTTCGGCCGCGGGTCGTCGTTGTCGACCTCAAACACACGCCCTTCATCCCAACGCTGCTGCCATTTCTTTTCAATTACTTCGGGAAAATACTTTTCGTCCATCGCTTTTGTCCCCGCGCTATTTATCTGAATCAACTATCGAACGAACGCACAAAAGTTCGTTTAAGCAACTGTGCGCCCCAATCACTAGGCACTGGTCTGCTGTTTTGGTTGTAGGATTCGCCGCTCCGACAAAACTGCGCTAGAACGCGCGGCGCGGAAGCGGCACCGTTAGGAGGAGTTCGGTAAGTGGTCTGTATCTGGTCATTGCAGATGGCTCGCCAACCTTCTTAGTCGAACCCATATTAACGCGGGGAATCTGCATTGTCGATCTTAACGTGAATTCGAGCCACTCAACCTAAAATTGACAATTCAAGCCTACCAAATTTGGGAAGGGGATAAAGCGTAGCGCGCCCCCGCTCAAGATGAATCCACTCAACTTATTCGGAGAAAGAACCAGTTGAGTCAGCTAAGCTAAATGTGTGGCACCCGGTCCTGAGCGGGGACGCGGTGCGTTTTGCCCACTTCCACACCTGCAGACTACGTAGACTGTTTCGGTTTTTCACACAGCCTCTATCGCTTACGGTTCCAACTGTCTCGCTTTCTCCGCAAGCCTAATACCGACCCCGGACAAGCTATTGCATCAGCGACGCTCGACGCTCTCCGGCTCTTCTTCGGTTACTTCTTCGCCCGGTTTGGCTCTGTCGACTTCTTTGCCGGCTTCCGGCTCATGCGTAGTCGGGAATTCGACGTCATCAAAAGGGCGATCAAATCCTTCCGGGAGGTCTATGTCAATATCCATCTCGCAGTCTTTGGGCCAGATCAGCGATGCGGCAACTGAGCCGAGCAGCACGACAGCCACGAACGTGAGCGAGAACCAAATCGGAATATGCACGTCCAGGGCCACCACCAGCATCTTGGCACCGATAAACGTGAGCACGATTGCAAGTCCCATCTTGAGGTATTGGAACTTCTCCACCACTCCCGCCAAAAGGAAGTACATTGATCGCAGGCCGAGGATGGCAAAAACGTTTGAGGTGTAGACGATGAACGTGTTGGTTGTGATGGCAAAGATTGCCGGAATTGAATCCACCGCGAAAACAAGATCGGTGACTTCAACGATCACCAGAACCAGTAACAACAGCGTTCCCGTTAGTTTGCCATCTACGCGGGTGAAAAATTTCTGCTCTTCGTAGTGACGGGTGATCGGGATGAAGCGAGTCACAAATCTCACCAGCGGATTATCTTCAGGCTGGAGATCGAGGTCTTCCTGCTTGAACATCTTTATGCCCGTGTAAACCAGGAAAGCGCCGAAGATATAGATAATCCACTCGAAGCGCTGGATTAGCGCGGCGCCAATGAAGATCATCGTCAGGCGCATTACCAGCGCACCCATCACGCCCCAGAAAAGAACCCGGTGCTGGTATTTTGCCGGAACCTTGAAATAGGCAAAGATGAGTAAAAAGACGAAGAGATTATCTACCGAGAGGGAAAGCTCAATAAGGTAGCCTGTCAGAAACTCGAGGCCGCGATCGGAGCCCTGATAATAGAAGACCAGCCCGGCAAAGATCATTGCCAGGGTGACCCAGACGGCGCTCCAGGTTGCGGCTTCGCGGTATTTTATTGTGTGGGCTTTACGGTTTAGGAGTCCCAGGTCCAGACTCAGCATGAGCAGGATAAATACCGAGAAGCCGATCCATAACCATGTTGAGCTGCCCATCGGGTTCATTGAAGTCAATAAAATAGCACGGCCAGAGTCGTGTGTCAGGTCAGGCGCCAGGTGCCCAGTATCGGCTGGTCAGTGCCAGGTGCCGGGCGTCAGGTGGCGGGTGTCAGATGCCGCGTGTCAGGGTCGGCTCGTTTTCGCGGCACAGGATACCTTCAATGATTTACAAAGTGGCAACCATGGTACTGACATCCGGCACCCGACACCCTACACCCGGCGCCTGACACCCGATTTCCGCACCCGTCCCCCTTCCCAAGTTGCAGAGCCACGCCCGCTCCTTTACAATCCGCCATTTGCTGGAGAGGATAAATTATGCTCAAACAATTCGCACGCCTCGAACGGACGCGCAGCATCATTATCGTCGGTTTCGTCCTCATCATGGCCGCTAGTTTGATAGTCTTCTATGCGCCGCGCTCCGCTCAATATCTCGACCCTATGAGAAACACCGAAGTGCTCGCCAAAGTTGCCGGTGATGAGATTACTGTAGCGGACCTTGCCCGCCTCAGAGAGAACTACCAGCAGATGCTGGGGGGTCAGATGAGCCTGACCCAACTCGGAGGAAATAAGCGCTTCCTTGACGGTCTGATTAGAGATCGGGTAATTGCGCAGGAAGCAGCGCGCCTGGAACTGGCGGCCAGCAATGCGGAAGTGGCCGAGAGAATTCGGAAACAGTTTAGCGATGCCTCGGGTCAGTTCGTTGGTCTGGATAAATACAAAGAATCCATTGTGGCCCGCTACGGTGATGTGGAAACTTTTGAGCGGAATGTTCGCGACGGGATAGCACAGGAAAAGCTCAAAGCATTTGTTACCTCGAGCGTCAGCGTTTCTGATGATGAGGTGCAGGAAAACTATAAGCGCGAGGCAACCACCATAGGTCTGTCCTATGCGCTCTCGTCCCCCGAAAAACTGGCGGAGAAGATTCAATTGTCAGACGATGAGCTGCAAAACCATTACGAGCAGCACAAGACTGAATACCGCATTCTCGAGCCGCAGAAAAAAATCCGTTACGTCTTCGTCAACCAGGAAAAAGCCGGTGCAAAACTCCAGGTTGCTGACAAGGAACTGCGCGAGGAGTTTGACGGCATGCCGGCCGCGAATAAGCAGGCCGGAGTCAAGGTCCAGCAGATTCTTCTAAAAGTTGCTCGCAAGGATCTGGATCAGCCGGTAGAAGAAAAAGCTAAAGACTTAATTAAGAAAGCGAGGGGAACGTCGGGCCAGTCAACTAAAGAGATATTCGCCGAGCTGGCTCGGGGCAACTCCGAAGATCCGGCAACAGCAAAAAACGGCGGCTTTCTGGGCCGTCTCGTCAGAAAGAATCCGAATAAACCCGACGGTCTCTATGATCGGGCCCTTGATATGGAGCCGGGCGACATCTCGGACACTCCAATTAAATATGGTGGCAACTGGTACATCTTGCGTCGAGACGACTCCGTGCAACAGACCTTCGAAGAAGCCAAACCGACGCTGTTGGTCTCGTCGCGCAACCGTCGAGCATTTGCAGTTGCTCAGAAGCTCGCCGAACGGGCGCAGGTCCGTTTGAAGGAGACCAAAGATCCCAGGAAGGTAGCGCAGGAATTGGCTGCTGAAGCCAACATGACTGCTGCGGAGATGGTCAGAGAGACCCCTTATATCAAGCCGGGAGACGACGTTCCGGAAATTGGAAGCAACCAACAGTTTGAGGCAGCGATTGCGCCTTTGAACAATCCCAACGACGTCGGCGAACGGACAGGCGTGAAAGGCGGCTTCGCAATTCCGATGTTCGTTGAGAAGAAAGAGCCACGCATCCCCGAGCTCGAGGAGGTCAAGGACCGGCTTTCACAGACGCTAAAACACCAAAGGGCGAAAGAGCAGTTGGAACAAAAAGCCAAAGAGGTACTCTCAGCTGTGAAAACTGTAGCTGATATCAAGGGAGCAGGCGAGAAGGCGGGTTTTGAAGTGGGAACCGAAGCGGATTGGAAGATTGGCAGCGTGATCGGTAAGGCCGGGAGCAGTCCGGCGCTGGACGAAGTCGCCTACGCATTGAAGGCCGGCGAGATTACTAAGACCCCGTTTAAAGTCGGAGACAATTGGGTGATTCTGGGGGCCACCAGCCGTGTAGACGCGGATCTGGCAGCATTTGCTTCAAAGCGACCGCAGATGACCCAGACACTGCTAACTGAGCGCCAGACCCAACTCTGGGACGACTATGTGACTAGGATCCAGGAGGAGATGAAACGCTCGGGCAAGATAAAGATCTACAAGGACGTGCTGACCGCTATGGAAGAGAACGAGCCGGCTGCCGCGGCACCTCAATCGCAGTTTCCATTTCCTGTAAAATAACTGAATCAACCTTCCTTCGGTGATAGCTGGGAGTACGGGAACAGTTGAGCCGATTGCTATCGGAGTAACCGACCCCATCGGTTTCCTCAGCGATGAGAAGTCGTCCTCCGTTAACGTCGTGGTTTGACCAACACGACCACTGCCAACTCTGTCTGAAATCCATCTGAGATCTCAGGTCTGAGATCTCAATTCTCCCCTGCCTAATCACGATCCACCCACCAACGGAGCAACATCTGACTGAGCGACCGCGGTGCGGATCTTAAGTTCATTGCCTTGCGTGGTGATCTTCAGATTTCCCAACGCGCTCCTGGCCAAGACCCCTTTGATCCCGCCTAGCCGGTTTGTGAAGAGAGCTCCAAACTGTTTCAAACCTTCGATGGTATCCCCCAGGCTGCGCGCTGAAACTGCATCGAGGGTCCGCGCAGCAACCAACAACTCGAGATCCTTGTCAGTCATACCGAGTGATCCGTAAGTCTGCTTGACCGCGGAAAGATCCTTGGCGATTGCTTCATTGCCAATGCGAAGATTCTTAAGCAGCTCCGCGGAAACGTTTCCTCCGAACCCTACAATAGCGTTTGGATCCTGCGTAGCCAGGGTAATCAACCCGGCGTTGGCTAACCTCTTTTCTTTGCTCGCAGCAACGGTGTTCCGAACGCGTTCCGCATCCCCCATCGCCAACGTGTTCGCATCGAGCGGAGCAACCGCGAGTTCCTTGATCTTTAACTCCAGCATGCCCAGAAGTTTCACGTGGTGGTCCAGGGTAAAGATGTAAATCGTCTTTCCCAGATACTTCTCTTCGTGGTACCTGCCGCTAGCCGCCACTTTTCCAGCGGCAACGATGGCGCCGGTATTGAAGGCTCCACGGGCCACTGCCACGGTCTCAATCTTGGTAATACCTGCCGAGGGATAGCTATATTGCATGCCCAGGGCGAGTTCATCGAAGGAACGCAGATCGAGACTCGTGCGAGTCTTAAACTGTTCGATCTGAGAATCAACCTCTGCCTGCTTGGCGGAGTTACCCGCTAAGAGTTTGGGCAGAACTTCCGCAAGCACTCGCTTAACGTTAACCTGAGCCACGACGTCCGATGGCGGGAGCCTGGCCAAAAGACTCTGACGCGGCGCCGCAGCTCCACGTTTGGTTTGCGCGATACCCGGACTCGAGAGCGCCACCAATAAACCAACGACTAAAACGCTGCTGAGAATTCTATATGTCACTTTACGAAGCCTTTCTTGGAGCCGGATGAGAAAACCGGCTCTCGAGCAAAGTTCAAATTAGGGGGATTGTCTTTCGGAATCACACCGCTCCAATGTGCGCCTTTCCGATGCCTCAAGTATGGATGTGGTTGGCTTACTCCTCATCTTGTTTGGGATTCGCGCCTTTCCCCTCTTTCCGCATCAGCTCAACAATCAGCCGCGCCTCGACCCTTCTATAGTCAGAAGGCCACGAAAATAAGCGCTCGTCCACCTCCAGCTTTACGTCCTTCAATTCCATCGTTACCTTCGAGGAGGTGCCATTGGACTTCGATATCGCCTCCGATCTGACAGGTATACCGAGAGCCTCATCTATCCAGATCAACGTCTCATTGACCGAGTCAACTCCGCTAAGCACGACAACACGGTATTTGGTCGTCAGACGGCCTGCAAGCGTTTCGCTGCCCAGTTTTTGATAGCTCGCAGACGCAGGTGGCTCGTTTAAGAGCTGGTCAGGCGAGAGACCGGGGAAGTCATCTGGAAAGTCATTCCCTGAATCAGTGTTATGCTGTTCCGCACTAAGGTCCGCATAGAATTTGTTGGCAGGCAGAATAATGAAACGGCCTGCAGGGATTTCCAGATAAACAATTTTCCCGATCCCTCCAGCAGAGTACTCTTCGCGTCGCTTCTCGCCGTCGCGAACGATCAAGACCTGATTGCTTTGCGAGGATGACGAATTGTCGGTTCTTCCTGTTTCAGTGAAGCTAGTGATGCGACGCGCTTGATACCGGTCGGGTTCTCTTGTTGAAAAGGGCGGGGTAGTGAAAGCGGCTTTTCGAGTGTCTGCGGATCCAGTATTGGATGTCGGAAGCCCGTTTGAGCCTCTGCAAGCCGACAACATGAACCCACATCCGCAAATGACCAGCACGATTATAAAACGCGCGCGTAAGACTCGAAGTTGCCCCGCGCTAGCAACGTAATGTGGGTGCCAGGCCTGCGATCCGAAGCTTTCGTTGAAAGTGCTCACACGCTTTCCACGAGCAGGGCTATTTCCATACCGCCACTGACGCACAGAATCGCGAACCCTCGCTTTGCGCCGCGTTTTCTCACCTCGTGAAGGAGAGTGGTCGTAGTACGCATGCCAGTGCAGCCGATCGGATGGTCCAGAGCAATTGCGGCACCGTTCACATTGAGCCGCTCGGGTCGAAATGAAGTCGCGATCGCAGCCGATCACTTGAATAGCGAAAGCCTCATTCAACTCAATCAAACTGATATCAGTGGCAAATGGTGCGTTCCAGCAATGGGCGTGATCCAATGGGGATAAACATTCATGGTTATCTTAACTATCTCATTCTGGTCGGAAATATGTTGACCAGAAATGGTAGCACACGGTAGAAGTAACGACGAAAGTAGTTGTGGTTAATACGAGCTTGGGATCAGATTCAATGTGTTTTCGAATCCTAAAGGGATCCTATTTCTAACTCGGCCTCACATTCCCGAGTTTGCCGCTATGTTCGAGCGCCTCACAAATTCAGTTCTGGAAAACGCAAGACATCGCATTGCCGAACTCTTTGATAACCACGCCGAATGGTTCTACACCCTCAGTGATGGAAGCACACAAGCTCTCCGCAGAAGCGAACTGGATATCAACATTGCCCAGAATCGACTAATCCTTTCCTGTTGGACGGAAAAAGGAACTCGCTCGTGGCGAATTCGTGGATGGAATTGGACGGGGGAGAAACTGGAGTTGCAGGCTTCCCGCCGGATGGGTGCGGAGCGACCGGTAATCTCGCTGATTCCGCGAGCATCTGCAAGTGCGATCGCAACCACAGTCAGGGCAGCACGGCAAGTCCGTTGCGGTCAACTAGCACAGCTCGCATCCGGTTTGCACCCGGGAGTGAAGATCGAACGCGCAAAGTTGAGTCCAGGGATGCGACGCGGACAACCCGGACGCTACGCACGAATTCTCCTGCGATTCAAACATCATCGAATCGCGGTGACTGGCTCAGTAGCTGCAAGCAAACCCAGTGACGTCGATGCGTTTCTTTCCTCCGCCCTGCTCTGGTTCGGGCGCACGGGGGAACGCGCGCGGGCTCCCAATGTACAGCAACTCTGGCTCCTTGTGGAAAACGAGCTGTTGAAGGCGTTGAGTGTACGTATCGCCTTGCTGCGCCCGAGTCTGCGAGGTGCAATTGCAGTTTATGAACTCGACCAGGCGTGGACCGAACTCTCCCCCGTGGTTTGTCCGGATCTGGAAGAAATATGGAAGAGGCGCCTCGCACGGTTCAGGTTCATCGCTCCGCCCGCAAGCAGCGAATCAGCCCAGGCGATTATTGCCCGTGCGCCCGCCGCGATTGATGTGGTACAAGCCCGCCATGGCGAGACCCTTCGTTACTTTGGACTTCCCTTCGCGCGAGTGCGGCGTCTGATGGATTCCGAGCTCGTCTGGTTTGGAATCGAAGGGTCTCGACGGCGTCTGCTTGATGAGAAGAGCGCACCCGAATGGGCGGTGTTACTAAGGAAATTAGACGAGCATAGGTCGGCCTTAGCTTCAGATCACCGACACGCCCTTTACCGAACCGCGGGCGAGGCATGGCTTGAGTCGTTGCTTCGTCGCGACATCTCGAAACTCGATCCCGGACTAATAGTTGCGCCGCTGCATGCTCAATTTCGGACCACCAGGGCCGGACGACTCGGCTCGAGGCCGATCGATCTGCTGGCACTCAGACGTGACGGACGTCTAGTCGTAATTGAGTTGAAGGTTTCCGAAGATCGCGAGCATGTGCTACAGGGCGCAGACTACTGGCAACGCGTTGAAGCACATCGTCGTCGAGGACACATCTGGCAGGTCAGACTTTTTGGTGAGCGCCGCATTAGCTCCGAGTCGCCCCTCGTCTATCTTGTCGCGCCAACACTGAGAGTTCACCCCTCTTTTCAGACCCTGGCTCGTTTGATTGATCCAAACGTAGAAATGTACCGCTTCGACATAAATGAAGATTGGCGCGCGGGAGTGCGGGTCATGCGACGAATGCGAGTGAATTGAGCTGACGAACTTCATCTAAGACGGCCAAGACAGTATCGATCGTTTAACCAGATGTTGCCTACCAGGTAAGCAAGCTGACTTCAAAGACGCTGCCACACGCGTGGCTGTCACCTACACCTATGACGGTCTCGATTGTTTGACCAGATTGAAGGATTCGAAGGGAAAAACACGGTCATCGCTGATAATAACTGCAATACTTCATGGCGCGCACATCATTCAGACCATCGACCAAAGTGGCACGGACAGCTACGACAAAGACACCATTGACCGGCTGACTTCAGAAACCGACACGGGCGCGCCGAATGAAACTTATGCTTATGATATTTTGAGCAGTGAGGTCCGTTTTTCAACAGCAGCTCGGGCTTGCCTGGGGAAGATTTCGCGCAAGCAATCCCAACGCCTGCGATAACTCTTTCGCTTATCTCACGAACATATCGGCTGCTTCTTCTTGGGCGGTAGGAGACAAACTTCCCGTTCGATCCAGGTTGCTGTGGATGGCCTGCTCGGAGGACATAATCCCGGAGCAGCGCATACTGAACTCGTCCGGATTGCTCGCGTTATGCAACGCTTCTTCAATCGAAATGAGACCTGACTGGAAGAGGTGAAACAGCGATTGATCAAAAGTCTGCATGCCGTACTGCGAAGTTCCCGCGGCGATGGCCTCACGAATGAGATACGTCTTGTCTTCGTTCACGATGTAGTCGCGAATCAGACCCGTTGATACCAGGACTTCAATAGCCGGTACGCGACCCGCACCTTTCTTAGCACGAACCAAACGCATTGAAATTACACCCTTGAGAATGCCCGCCAACTGCAGACGCACAGACCTCTGTTGATGCGCAGGGAAGGATGAAACGATCCGCGTGATGGTCTCAGTGGCATCAAGTGTGTGGAGCGTTGAGAGCACCAGGTGACCTGTTTCGGCTGCGGTCAGCGCAGTCTCGATGGTTTCAGAGTCGCGCATTTCTCCCACGAGTATCACGTCAGGATCCTGCCGCAGGGCCCCTCGCAAAGCTTCAGCGAATGAACGCGTATCTACGTCAACCTCTCGTTGCGTCACGAACGACTGCTTGTCACGATGCAGGAACTCGATGGGGTCTTCGATGGTCACGATATGACCGCTGCGAGTCGAATTTATCTGGTCGATCATTGCAGCCAGGGTTGTTGACTTCCCTGAACCCGTTGACCCGGTTACCAGGATTAGACCGCGACGCTCCGCGGCGAGTTTGTCTATAACCCGGGGGAGTCCTAGTTCGCTCGTGCACTTCGCGCCGTCCGGTATTACGCGCAGAACGACGCTTACCGTGCCTCGTTGCTGAAATATGTTGGCGCGAAATCTTCCAACACCCTTAACGCCATAACCGACGTCCACTTCCGAGATGTCTTTGAAACGCTGCTTCTGACGACTCGTCATCATGGCGAAGGCCATATCCAAAGTGTCTTCGGGCTTCATGCGCGGGGCATCGCCAATGGGACGCAATTCGCCACCGAGGCGCATCATCGGGAACGCACCCACCTTGAGGTGGAGGTCCGAGGCACCTTGGCTGGTAGCGGTTCTTAACAAATCATCAATTTTTGCAGACATGGTAGGACAGGTACCCTTAGGGACGTATTCAGGGGATTTGGGCTAAGACGGGAGCTTTATGGGAATTCAGTCTTAGATAGAATAAAAGCGCGGATTGTTTCAGCGGGGTTCCTTAAGAGCCGGGCTTTCGAGGAACACTGGAAGGATAATACCCGCCGCGGCGAGGAACGTCAACGATAACGTTGGTTGGAGAGGTAGAGCCTCGACTCCTGAGAGCTGTCCCCCAAACTTTAGGAGCCTGTATCAAACCCCGCTTGCATTAGAACCGCGAGCGGCAGGGACTGTGTGAGAACCCCGGAAAGTTGCATACCTGAATTGCAAATCAGGAGGGTGAAGGATGGTTGAGCGGTCCTGGGGATCGCTGAGTATTCAGACGGGCTCGTAAGAAATTCCGCAGAGTACGGCTAGAGCCGGGACATTAGCTCGACTTTAAGGAGGGCTTTGATTTGCGCCACGGAGCGTCCTTAACCGTCGGGTTACTGCACATAGAGCAAAGACAAGAACAGCGAGCAAAGTAAGCTTTGCTCGCTGTTCTTGATTTGGTTAGAGCTGGGGGTTACTCGGTCGCGGCGGGCTGATACTTAACGGCCGATTCATTTACTGCACCCGAGGGGGTACTAATTACCTCCTGGGCTTTGTGACCGTTGTTGTCAGGCCTGGAGGCGGAAGCATTGACGTAGGTCAGCCAATCGCCGGGCGCCACGCGCTCGCCTTTAGTGATCTCAAAGAATGCTTTTTGGATACGGGTCGTAATTTCTCCCCGCCCGCCGGCTCCTACGGTAATCCGATCAACGGAACGAATCGGGGTAATCTCCGCTGCCGTTCCGGAGAAGAAAAGCTCGTCGGAAACGTAGAGCGCCGCGCGTTGAATGCTTCGTTCCTTAACGGTAATGCCCAGTTCATGACAAATCTGAATCACACTATCACGCGTGATTCCCGCCAGTATGGAGGAAGAAAGGGGAGGCGTGAGTACGACGTCACCACTTACCACAAAGATGTTTTCCCCTGACCCTTCGGAGACATAACCGCGGTCGTCCAGCGCAATGCCTTCGGCAAAGCCGTTGAGCAGAGCTTCCATCTTAATCAGCTGGGAGTTCATGTAGTTCGCACCGCTCTTAGCCATCGCCGGCATCGAGTTTGGAGTGAGCCGATTCCAGGTGGAGACGCAGACGTCAACCCCTTTTTCGATGGCATCGTCACCCAGATATTTTCCCCAATCCCAGGCTCCGATATAACAGGCCAGCGGATTGGGGAATGGATTAACGCCGAAGGCGGGACGTTCTTCGTCGAGACTCCGGAAGAGGATGGGACGAATGTAGCACTGCTCCAAGTCGCTGCGACGAACCAGGTCCACCGAAGCGTCGCACAATTGATCCAATGACCAGGTATGATCCATGCGGTATATCTTTGCCGAGTTTAAGAACCGCTGCATGTGTTCCTTCAAACGAAAGACGGCAGGCCCACGCTTGGTTGAATAACAGCGAATGCCTTCAAAAATACTTGAACCATAGTGCAGAACGTGAGACATAACGTGCACCCGCGCGTCGTTCCACTTGATAAACTTTCCGTCGTGCCAAACGACGTCGCAAATGCGCGGAGTCGTTGTGTCTTTCGCTTTGCCATCTTTTGAGAACATGGTGTGTTACTCCTTCAGGAAATCAGTTGGAGGAACCAGGGCGAGACGGTTTGCCTTCAACCTGGGAGCAGAAAAAGTTTCGCCGAAACACATTTTGCAGGATAGTGCGGTCCTTCTAAGCTAGAGCTTGCTGGGTGTTGTGACAGGGCACAATACAGTACATTTGTTATGCTTTGCAAGGCACACTTGCTTAGAGTCAGTTGGCCAACGTACCATTCGGATGCACTCTAAAATAGTAAAGATTGCTAATGGTGACACCTTTCCGGTGCTCTGGTTGAAATACGAGCCAGGCGGTTTCAGCCTGATCGCCACTATCCTGCTGCTGAGCGTCTTTACAAACTGCCGCATGACCCAAAAAACTGAAACCAAAGCCGTTGCCGACCAAAAAGAAACCAGCCCAGCGAACGATCCTATTGTTATCCATAGGCGGGCGATCGCAATCGATATGCACGCGGATACCACTCAGCGCTTGATTGACGAACAACTAGACATTTCCCGGCGGTTGTCCGATGGCCATTTCGATAGTGTGCGGGCGAGGGAAGGTGGCTTAGACGCTCAATTCTTTTCTATCTGGGTCGAGCCGGAACTGTTTGGCGGGGGTGGCGCCGGCGCGATGAAACGCGCAGAAGATCAAATTGCCGTGGTGCGGGCTCTCCCGGACCGGTATCCGGAAACGTGGGATCTGGCGACGACGTCCGCGGATATTCGGCGGATCGCCGCGGCGGGGAAACTGGCCGCACTTATGGGCCTCGAGGGTGGTTACGCGATAGACGAGCGACTCGAAAATGTTCAGCGTTATCACCAAATGGGTGTTCGTTACATGTCGCCGGCCTGGTGCGTGAGCACAAGCTGGGCGGGGTCTTCGAACGACGAGGTGGGGCAGACACGAGGCCTCGATAACTTTGGCAAGAGTGTCATCCGTGAAATGAATCGACTGGGAATGATGGTCGATGTTTCCCACGTCTCAGACAAGACCTTTTGGGACATCATCACCACCTCCTCAAAACCGACAATTGCTTCGCACTCCGGCTGCCGAGCGATTGTCAACGTCCCGCGCAACCTTGATGACGAAATGATCCGAGCTATCGCGAAAGGCGGTGGCGTTGTTTGTGTCCTTTTCTACCCTGCGTTTCTTGAACCTGGATGGGATGACAAGAAGAAAAGGGTCGATGCAGAGATTGCCTCGCTTGTACAAAAAGCCTCTGAAGAAGCGTCAGGTTCGATCGCTCACAAAAAGATAGCGCGGGATCGGGTGCGACGTGAGGAGTATGCGAAGCGTCTGCCGCGTACGAGTCTCTCGCGCCTGGTTGACCATATCGACCACATCGCAAGACTAGTCAGCGTCGATTATGTGGGAGTCGGATCTGACTTTGATGGGGTGCAATCGACCCTCAGCGACTTGGCAACAGTTGAAGATCTACCAAACCTGACTCGCGAGCTGCTGCGGCGTGGTTATAACGAATCTAACGTCGAAAAGATTCTCGGCGGGAATGTGTTGCGCGTGATGGAAGAAGTACAGAAGTGAAACACGAGCGGGTCACCAGGGGACAGAGCGCGGAGATTAAGCGGGGAGGCAAGCGACCACGCATTGGATTCCATGCACCCATTTCCGGAGGGCTTCACAATGCCCTGCTTCGATCCAACGAGCTTGATTGTCAGGCGGTGCAGATCTTCTCCCGCAATCCGCGAGGATGGAAAGCTAAGCCGCTAAGCGATGAAGAAGTCGACCTGTTCAAGCGCGTTCGCCGCAAGACAAAGATCTCGCCGGTAGCCATCCATGCTAACTATCTAATCAATCTTGCTGCTGGGGATGAGGGGATGCTGCAAAAATCCCGCGCCTCCTTTCGAGAAGAGCTGGAGCGCGGGATTCTTCTCCGCGCAGATTACCTGGTAGTTCATCCCGGCAGCGCGCGCGGCGCTTGTGAGGCTGACGGCATCCTCGCGTGTGCAGAGAGTCTGAAGCGGGCAACGGACGGCCTCGATCTAGTTTCGATTCGGATTCTCCTGGAAAACACTGCCGGTCAGGGTGAGTGTATTGGTCATCGGTTTGAGCACTTGCGCGAAATCATCAAGGCCTGTCCCGGCCTGCCCCTTGGGGTGTGCTTCGATACGGCTCACGCGTTCACCGCCGGTTACGACATCCGCACGGCTGAGGGTCTCGAAGCAACGATCCAGGCCCTTGATCGCGAGGTGGAGACGAAGAAAGTGCGGGCAATCCATTTCAACGATTCGAGAGCTGAATACCACTCGCGTGTTGATCGCCACTGGCACATCGGGCAGGGTCACATCGGGAGGGACGCGTTGAAGCGTGTGGCGCGTCATCCGAAACTCTCCCACTCGGCTTTTATCCTCGAAACCCCGTACGACAAACCCGAGGACAATAGGCCGAATATTGAAGCACTCCGGTCATTTGTTGCGGGCTAGCCCAGACCTACGGAAGAGGGTCGAATCCCAAAAAAACGCATCCTCCGCCGCCGGTTGGCCTAAAATCACCCTTTTTAAACGAACTTACTTGAACACGCCCTCTCGCGTGTGTTAGATTTCAAAGGCTGCTGGTTGTTGACGGTCGAAATTTGCCGGTTAACATTCACCCCTGACGTGACGACATCACTGCCTTGATGGGCCGGGTTAGGATCCTACCTGAAACTTTGGCCCGATAGCCAGCCCGTTATAAGTCAGCTGCCCCCTCAACTCCATCGATTTGTAAACATTATGGTCATGAAAACCGATCGCTTTGCCTTTGATTGGTGGGTAGTTCAGAAGCGATCTATCTACCTGGGCATTGCCCTGCTGGTCTTCAGTGCACTTGCCGCCGGCGCTTCTCTCTATGTCTGGAAATACGGCAACCCCTTGAGAAATGTGGGCACCGGCTTTAAGACTCCCGCCGGCGCAAGATTCATTTCCTTTGAAGGCGACGTGCGCGTAATTCGCGCCTCCACGCGCGAGACAGTCACAGCCCGGAGCGACACCGAACTCTATCCAGGCGACACCGTTCAGACGCAGGAAAGTGGGCGAGCACGCATCGGCATGGCGGATGGGTCAATGCTTGTAGTCCGTCCTAATAGCATTATTACCGTGCGCGTTAACGCCCGCGACGATGATGGAAAGAAAACCAACGTTCACGTGGTCGTCGATAGCGGGCAGATGTATGTTCGCACTGAGCAGCAACCGGAAGGCACCAGCAACGTTGTAGAAACTCCTAAGACGAGCAACAAGCTCGGCGAGCAAACCGGCGCCAGTTTCGGAGTGAATGCAGAAGGCACGGAAGAGATTCGAGTCAATACCGGTGCGATCGAAACCACCGGCCGCGCTGGGGAGAAAACTTCGCTAGTCGGCGGTCAGTATGTTGCCGTCAATCCCTCGGGCACTATGTCGCGGCCGCAGAGGCTTTTGGAGGTGCCAGTGCCGTCCCTGCCGCGCGATCTTGACAAGGTGGTGGTAGGCGCTAAGGGTTCCGCGAACGTCGACTTGGAATGGTTGCGACCTCCTTCAGGCTCTCCTGCTTACTATCGTGTCGAAGTGGCAACTTCACCTTTTTTCGTTGCTGATGGTCGAGTAATCGAGCGCGATCAATTGGTAGCAATGGAATTCAATGCGAGCGATCTGCGGCCGGGAGTTTATTTCTGGAGAGTGAGGGCCACGGCAGCCACTGGTCAAACAAGTGATTGGAGCGACCCGAAGAAGTTTGTGGTGGCGTCTAAAGGGTCGGGCTCGCAAGTTGCAGTCTCAAATCTAACCGCCGAACTGTTGGGCGGTAATATTTATCTGGTTCGCGGTCAGGCCGAACCCGGAACAACGATCCGTGCAGTTGGTCGCGAGACTCTGGTCTCCACTGGTAAGTCGTTCCAGGTTCAGATCACAGTGCCGGCCGGCGCACGAGAGATCACGGTGGACGGGTTGGATCCGAATGGCAACAGCAGCAGCTACAAGTTGGCACTTTCCGGCCGCGAGCGCGACCGAAACTAGATTTCGTTTGCAATGTCGAGACACGTAATTCTACTAACAGACGCCCACGAAGCTCCATCCTATGAGCTAATCGAGGCCTTGCGCGCCGCCGGGGTGAAAACTCTGGTCGAGGGCCTGCGCCAGGTGGAGGCGGAAGCAGCTCTGGCAAGCAAACAAGAAAGCGAAGATTCCAGTTTGAACCAGGGCCCGCCCCTAGCCGTCTTATATGAGGTGGTACCAGGGGCGGATATGGTGGAGATGCAAACAGCCACGGATCACGCCAGGACTTTCTGGCCGGGCACGCCGCTGGTGGCATGCCGTCGACATGGAAATGGTTATCAGAGCCTGAATCTCCGCAACCTGGATGGAGCAACTCTGAAGAGGTTTGGTTTCCGTGCGATTGCGGACAAAGCGGCCCAACTACCGGCGCTCTTGCGGGAAATCGAAGGCCGCGGGGCCACCGGTGAACTTAAGTTTCCGGAGATTGTCCAGAAAGTTGCTGAACAGGGTTCATATTCTCTGCCGCTTAAACTCAAAGCGAAAGGATTACGGGCGGCCTTTGAGTTGGTCTCTTCTCTTCACTTCATTGGGGATCAAATTGGAGCTGCCCATACCGCGCTGGCTGGAATCGAGGGGTTGGTGAGCGCGCAGTGTTGGACCATCTATCTCATCTCGGATGCAAAGACAGTCGAAGCTTCTTGCCTGGAAGCGATTGCGGTAAGGGACCGGGATCGGCAACTGGGGGCAGTGGAAGCTAAAGAGTGGCACCGGACCTACTTGCCGGATTTAGACGCTATTCCTCGTTACGAATCTAAGGCCGCGCATTTGACGGCAGCGGGAATGGGCATTATTAAGAAAAAGGAACGAGGGAAGCATGTTCTGGCAGTTCCGCTCATCTGTGGCGAACGGGTCCTGGGGGTTCTGGAAGGAGTTCGCGATAGCAAGAACGAGTCTTCTTTTAAGAAGACGGAAATCGAACTGCTCGATGCACTTTCACTGCCGCTGGCTTCCGCCCTCGCGAACGCCGTGCGGATCGCGGAAGCTGAAAGACTTTCCCAAACTGATGATCTCACGAAACTGCACAACGCTCGCTATCTGAGGCAGTTTCTGCTCAATGAAATTCGACGAGCGCGCCGGTACGGTTCGAGTGTCACGGCCCTATTTCTGGATCTTGACGACTTCAAGCAAGTCAACGACCTGCACGGACACCTGGTCGGTTCGCACGTGCTCATGGAAATGGCAGGGGCGATACTCGGTTCCGTTCGCGACACCGATGCCCTGGCCCGTTACGGTGGCGACGAGTTCGTTATCGTTCTGCCCGACACCGGGGTGGACCTGGCAGGTGTTGTCGCAGAACGCATCCGCGAAAAAATCTCACAATACATCTTCACAGGTGGCAAACGTCTGAAGCTTTCCCTTACCGCCAGTTTCGGAGTAGCCACTTTCCCCATCCACGCCTCTTCCCCCCAACAACTTATCGCCTGCGCCGACACCGCAATGTATGAAGCAAAGGCGGCAAACAAGAACTGCGTCCGCTTCTCTACGGTTCCTACGCGTATCCCTCGAGTTGAAAACGCGCTCGTTGCGACTGAGCAAACTCCCAAAGACTAATCGGGGAACCGATTTCTTTGATAGCACAAAAGTTAGAATCGGGTGTATCTTAAGATGTTCGGACCTGGCTGGTCTTTCTTAGAAGTTAATCCAGAATCTGAATTGGTGAGTTGGCGGAGATTCTTGCCAATCTGCCCTCTGCTTAGTGAGCACAAGTATTTGCCAACCGCGACCCCTACGCCCCGAAGTTCTCATTCTACCTACACTGGAAGTGATCAACTAGATGGCCTTCAAATCTATTTTTAGCCTGTTCTCCAGCGATCTCGCAATCGATCTGGGCACGGCCAACACCTTGGTCTATGCGAAGGGCCGAGGCATCGTTGTTTCCGAACCCTCCATAGTTGCTATTAACAAAGTCACCAATCAGGTGGAAGCCGTAGGGCGTGACGCGAAGGATATGCTGGGGCGAACTCCCGGTAATATTGTCGCCATCCGGCCCATGAAAGACGGAGTGATCGCCAACTTTGAAGTGACCGAGAAGATGCTGCAGCACTTCATCCGCAAAGCCCACAATGGAAAAACCTGGGTCAGCCCCAGGGTGGTGATCGGTATTCCTTCCGAGATCACGCAGGTCGAGCGTCGCGCGGTCGAAGACTCCGCGTATCGGGCCAAAGCGTCGGAAGTTTATCTGGTGGAAGAAGCGATGGCTGCCGCGATCGGTGCCGGCCTGCCTATAACCGAACCTCATGGCAACATGGTTGTCGACATCGGCGGAGGAACTACCGACATCGCCGTGATCAGCTTGAGCGGTATCGTCTATTCTCGGGCCGTACGAGTGGCTGGTAATGAGATGGACGAGGCAATCATCTCCTATATCAAACGCAAGTATAACCTGCTAATTGGGGAGAGAACTGCGGAAGCCATCAAGATCGAGCTCGGCTCGGCGTATCCACTTGATGAACCGCTCTCGTATGAAGTCCGCGGGCGGAATCTGATTGAAGGGATTCCCAAAACGATCACAATGACTGACGAAGAGGTACGCGAGGCGTTGGCAGATTCCGTGTCGACAATTATTAACGCGGTTCGGGTAGCCCTCGAGCGAACACCTCCGGAGCTTTCCGCTGATATCGTTGAGCGTGGCATTGTGCTGACTGGTGGCGGTGCTCTCCTTAAGAACCTCGATAAGCGCTTATCGATCGAAACCGGTCTTCCCGTCTCGATTGCCGACGATCCGCTGGCTTCAGTGGTGCTCGGGACAGGCAAGATGCTCTCTGACTTTGACCTCTTGAAGCGGGTTAAGTGGGAAAACACTATGACTAGTGGCATGTAGGACGGCGTAAATCGTAATCGTTAATCGAGAGCAGAAATACAAATTACGGTTCTATTAACGGTTGACTTAAAGATCTACGATTCACGATTTACGATTTACGATATGGCAAGCAGTCGTACTCAAAAAGAGATTCGTCAGCGTGCACCTCTTTGGCTCGTGATGCTGCTCTTTGCGAATCTGATTGTGATGGCCATTGACGCTCAGGAAAACTTCACCCAGCAAAGCGTGTTCAAAGGCGGAATTCAGGCGGTCGCTTCACCTGTGCAGAGAGCAACTTCCTGGGTGGGCGATACGGTAGGCGGTTTCTTCAGGCAACTTGGTAGTTTTGGTAGTACAGCTTCGGAGAATGAGCGTCTCACTCGGGAACTCGCGGCTACCGAATTAGAGCTACGAAAATCCCAAGCAGCAATGGCCGAGAACGAGCGTTTGAGGGAGCTGATCAACCTCAAAGAAAAGACTGGTTACGATCAGGTTGCTGGCCGAGTTATTGCTCGCGATGCCTCGGTGTGGTTCAACACTGTCACGATCAGCCGCGGCAGTTCCTCAGGCATCGCCCTCAACATGCCGGTCGTTACGCCAGGCGGAATTGTGGGCCGGGTTATAGCGGTTAGTCCCTGGACTGCGCAGGTGATGCTGATTACTGACGAAAAAGCAGCAGCCGGGGCGATCATCGGGAAGCTTGGCGAATCAGGAGCCCTGGGATCGGTTAGAGGGCTCGGAAATTCGGGCCTTGTAGAGATGCGGTATGTCTCAGGACTTCAAAAGGTCTCAACCGGCGACTACATCATGACGACCGGTCAGGACGGAATCTATCCGCCTGGACTAAACGTAGGAGAGGTGGTTCAGGTGACTCAGGGCACTGCCACTCAACCACATCAAATCTATATCAAGCCGAGTGCGCGGCTGGATCAACTAGCAGAGGTGGCGGTGCTGATGTATCGACCGCCCCAGCGGCCTGCGCCCGAGCAGGCGCTGCCGAACGTAGACAAAACAAAAGTAGCGAGCGATAGGGAATGAGATGAGTATCATCGTCGTTTTCTTGCTTACCACTTATCACCCATCACTTATCACGCTTACGTAATGCCTCAGTTTAAGACTGCTGCGGTTCTCGCGATCGCCATCATCCTGCAGCTCTCGCTACGAGAGGCCTGGCAACCACTATCATATATTGACTTTCCCCTGGTTGTCGTTGTTTATATCGCATTGCAGCGCGAGGCATGGCAAGCCTTAATAGTTGGTACGATTGCCGGTCTCGCGATTGACGCTCCCAGCGGTGGTCTTCTGGGCGCGGGAGGGTTTTCAAAAACCCTGACCGCCTACTTGATCTACTTCACCGCCACTCGCATTAACCTTGAAAACGCGCTCTTAAGAATTCCGGTCCTGGCTGCGGCTACGCTCATAGACGGCGCAATATACTTTTTTTGGCAGCGATCGTTGGGAAATCCCCCGTCTTCTGCCTTCGTGCAGACCATCTCCTATAGCCTCATTGGAACGACAACGGTGGGAACTTTCTCCCTCTACATGCTCGATTCGATCGTTTCCGAAAAGGTGAGCCTGCGTCGCCAGTTTGCTTCACGGCGGCGAGTCGCGCGCCGGGGTGCGCACACTTTAAAAAGGCGGTAAGAGAGCCAAACAGCGAATTCAGTCATCGCATCGTAGACTGATTTTTTAAGAATGAAGTTTGTTGACACATCCCAAAACCTTCGCGGCAGGCTGATGGTTGTCCAAATTGTTGCAGTGCTGCTCCTAAGCGCGCTGGGCGTGAGATTGTATCTCCTGCAGGTGGTTCGCGGTCGTTATTATGCGGAAATTGCCCAGAACCAACGAATCAGGTTGTTGCCTATAACGGCACCGCGCGGCATTATCTTCGATCGCAATGGACATCCGCTGGTCGATTCGCGCCCTATCTATAACGTGATCCTCTCGCGTGAAGACGTTAAAGGCAAGGAACTAAGCTCGCTGGTGCAGCCTCTCTCGGAGGGTCTCGGCCTGGATGCCGACATACTCCGTGATCGTTTTGAAGAAATAAAATCCCTCCCCGCTTTTGAATCCATCCCGGTAAAACACGATGCCTCTGCAGGTGACATAGCCTGGGTAGAAGCACGCGAACTGGAATTTCCTGAACTGCGCGTCGAGCAACAACCCCAACGGCGCTACCCGCCAAACGGTTTGCTGGCCCATGTGCTTGGCTATGTTGGTGAGATCGGTCGCGAACAGTTGAAACAAGCTGAATACAGGGACAAGGGGCTGAAGCCCGGAGATGTCATGGGTCAGAGCGGTCTCGAGCAGAGTTATGACGACTATTTGCGCGGCCGTGATGGCTATAGAAAGGTTGTCGTGGACAGCCGCGGCAGGATCCAGGATGAAATCGAGGTAGTTATGCCTCAACCAGGCCAGGATCTGATCACTACCATTGACCTCGACCTACAATTGGTCGCCGAGGAGCAACTGCGTAGTTCAGCAACAAAACGCGGCGTTATTGTCGCCATGGATCCGAATAACGGTGAAATTCTGGCGCTCGCCTCCGCGCCTACATTCGATCCCAACCTTTTCTCCCAGCGCATTGGCACAAAAGAAGGCCGGGCTGAGTATGTTGCCTTGTTAAATGATCCCGACAAAGCGTTGATTAACCGGGCCATACAGAGCCGATATCCACCAGGCTCTACCTGGAAGATCCCCATGGCCATCGCAGGTTTACAGCAGGGGGCAATCACAGTTGATAACTCAAACATCGTTTGCGGCGGAGGCATTACCATCGGAAATAAGTTTACCCGCTGCATGGGCAATCATGGCTCGCCGGATGTAAAAACGGCAATTACCAGATCCTGCGACGGCTATTTTTACCGTCTCGGATTGAAGATGGGTCTCGATGGCATCGTGGCCATGGTCGACCAGTTTGATCTTAACAAGCGAACTGGAATCGATGTGCCCAACGAAGTGAGCAGCCGGACACCGGCGGAGTTCAAGGCGATCTTTGACCGCCGCGATCAGAGTTGGAAAGAGATCGACACGGTCTTTGCATCGTTTGGTCAGGTTTACGAGGAAATGACGCCGATTAGTATACTGCGCACAGTCGCCGGAGTAGGGCTTCGTGGCAAACTTTACGTGCCCCATTTTCTGAAAGAGTTGAAGCCCGTAGGCGAACCAGGAACACCGGATTACCGTCAGGCTCGGGAATTTAAGCCGCTGGATTCATCTCGCCCCTATCCCAAGATCGTCTCCATCCCCGAGGAGATTAACCAGGCGGTCGTGGAAGGAATGTGGGGGGTAGTCAATAACGGAGGCACGGGCGCGGGTATTCGCATGGCTGGTTTTGAAATCGCGGGCAAAACCGGTACGGCGCAGGTAGTGGGTCTCGGCAAGGATGTTGGTAAGAACAAAGACCATTCCTGGTTTGTTTCGTATGCTCCTGCATACAAGCCGGAGATCTCGGTGATCGCCCTAATCGAGAATTCCGGTTTCGGGGGTCATCACGCAGCACCTGCTGTGCGGAAAATCTACGACGTTTACTATCGCAAAACTCGACATGAGGAACCGCCCGGGACCGTCCCTTTAGCCAAGACGGTAAAGCCAACGCGGAAAACTCCACAGAAACCGCTGGACACCCAGATCGCCGAGGGGCGATGACAATGCCGATGGGCGATTACCACTAGCCAACTGCCGATTGGCGAAAATGCTAGACAGAGTTTCCCGCTCGTAACCAGTAAGTTCTGTAAACCAATAACAAGAATATGATCGCACTAATCGGCAGTCGGCAATTAGCAATTGGCAAGTACCTGCAATGTCTGCACTTCTAGAAAAAAAATCACTCAGAGACTTCGACTGGTTGTTAACAATGCTGGCGATTGGCATTGTAGCTTTTGGCACCGTTCAGATCCGCTATGCGCAGCCGCAGGAAGCTTACTGGGTTAAGCAGCTCATCGGATTGGGCATTGCCCTGGTGGCGATGATTCTGGTTGCGGTCACCGATTATCGCAGGCTGCTCAACGTCGCGCCTGCTTTTTACATTTTTGGATTGGTACTTCTGGGGCTGGTTTTGATTCCAGGTATCGGTCTGAAGATCAATGGCCAACGTGCCTGGATCAAAGTTCCCGGCATCGGTCAGTTTCAGCCATCGGAGTTTGTCAAAGTAACAACCGCCATGATGTTGGCCTGGTACTTCGGCAAACATCGCACCCAGGCACTCAGGTTCCACGAAATGGCGGTCGGGGGTTTGATTCTGGCCTTGCCCTGCGGTCTGATCCTGCTGGAGCCCGACGTTGGCTCAGTGCTTACTTACCTGCCAATCTTGTTCGTGGTGCTTTTCCTCTCCGCCATTCGACTGCGGCTAGTGATCGGGGGAATAATTCTGGCTTTAGTATTGCTGCCGGTTGCCTACTGGGTGGGAGTAAAGACAAATTTTGTAAAGCCTTATCAACAGGAGCGTATTAACGTTATCCTCGATCCCGAAAAAGCAGATCGACGCGGCTTTGGCTACAACACCTGGCAGTCGATCTTGACTGTTGGCGAAGGCGGACTGCTCGGAGCTAAAACCACCTCAGAACACTCTCAGAGCAGTCTGAAGTTTTTGCCAGAACCCCATACTGACTTCATTTTTGCCGTCGCGGCTGGTAACGCGGGGTTCATCGGCTGCATTTTGGTATTGGTCGCTTACGCAATACTGCTTTCGAGACTGATCACAGGGGCGCGACGGGCACCAGATCGTCCCGGGATGCTGGTCATTATGGCAATTGTCGGCGGGTTAATGTTCCAGGTATTCATAAACATCGGAATGGAACTCGGGATTCTGCCCGTCATCGGCGTCCCATTACCGCTGATGAGCGCCGGCCTCGCCTCGCTCATTGCGACTTTCATTGCCATCGGTTTCGCAATCAGCGTTCAGCTTAGAAGGTTCGTTAATTAGCATTGTGGCACAGACTTTAGTCTGTGATCAGGAAGAGATACAGATCTAGTAGTGACCGTTAGGTCTGCAATCTTAGAAAGCGGGGGGACCAGAGTCCGCGCAGGTCCTGAATAGTTTCCGTCCGCGAATACGCACAGAGCTAGGTCTGATGCGACGGAAGAGTTACTCATCGTAGACATCCTGTGTTTCGTGTTTTACGTCCCTTCGGTTATACTCCAGCCTAGCTAGCCTGCCGGATGTTTTCATTTGGCGCGCCAAAAGCGCCTTAAATCTTCGAAGTACGAAAAGCCAGGTAAGAGGGTTTTCCGTGCGCCCGACCAGGCGAGACAAGTTTTTGTCGTACCTTTTCTGTCTTGTTTAGCCCTTCCCCCCGGGGGTGGGAAAATCGTCCCACCGCGCGCGATGACGTCGCTTTAACTTCATTTAGCCGCTCGCGAGGGCCCCAAATGGGTTTTGGAGACAGGTTCGAGCACATTCCGGGTTTTCTCTGCGGCTCTTAGTTGAGGATGTGCTCCCTGAGGGAAAGTTGGCGCGTTCAAGTGCCAGAACCGCAGTCAGGGTTTCTGTTGAACAGTTCAAATGACCTTCGCGCTCTCGACGGAGTAAGTCCAAACTGGGACGCTCGCGAGCGCAATCTGCAAATAACTCACACACCGCCGGTTGGCAATCTATTTACAGACTCGCCCAAGCCGCGGCTAACAATTTCCACTGAACAAAACGCAGTGGGACGTTTAATCGTCTCACTAATCTCGCGTAAAGCACGCGCCTCGCTCTTTGAGCTAGATGGCGGACTTGTTTCGCGCAACTCACATTTCAAAAGAATGCTCGTCCCTGAACCAACAGACAGCGTGGCATGGGGAACTGAAGTCACAGCTCTCGCTTCCACACGGGTAAATAAGAATCGGGGCTTGCGGCCAGCATTCCAGGAGACATAGATTACAACATGGCAAAAGAATTAATCGTAAGCCTCAACGGTCGCGAAAAGAAAATCGCGATCATCGAGGATGATCAGGTCACCGAGTTTTACATCGAGCGTGGCGAAGACAATCAGGGCATTGTCGGCAATATCTACAAAGGACGCGTAATGCGCGTTTTGCCGGGCATGCAATCGGCCTTTGTGAATGTCGGTTTGGAACGCGACGCTTTCCTTTATGTCTCTGACTTCTTTGACGAAGAGGAAGAGTTTGAACGTATCGTCATCGACAAGGCGAAGAAAGGTGAAGCCGATGCAGGGCGCGCCGCCGCCGAACAAATCGCCCTTGGTCGCGTGGAGCGCGAACACCACATCGAAGCCACTCATGAGCGTGTTGCGCCACTACGCGAAGCGGAAGTAGAAGCCGTACTGGGTGAAGTGGCCCCAGTTGCCACGGACCAACCCGCTGAAACTGCGGATCCTGGTCGGCGGCGTAGTCGGCGTGGCCGTCGTCGGGGACGTGGGAGAGATGGTCAGGAAGTGCCCATTGACCAGTCAGCGACCAGCGCAGCGGACGCTGATGAGAGAGAGATCATTACGCCGTTTGTCGAGACTGACCCTTCGATCCAGAGAATTCTCGACGAAGAGGAAACAGCTGCGGTAAACGGCGAGATGTTTAAGGATGCACGGTTGCAAGAACGGATATTCGATCAGATCCACGCCGTCGAGTTCAATTTCGAAGATGATTATGGTAACGCGGAGGTAGGCTCGGTGCTGCAGCCGGGCGGTTATCAAAATCCTTCGTTCCAACGAATCGAGGATGGAGAAGACATCAGCGATCAGGGACGAATAATAATGCGCGCGCCGGAAACGATTGCTGCGCATGTTAAAAGCTTTGTTGACAGTGTTGACGGACAGACACTTCCGGGTGGCACTTTTCAACGTATAAGTGACGACGAGGAGACCGAACAGCTGAGGACCTCTTCGGCGATTGAGGCCGAAGAGCATGAGGAGAAGGAAGCACCGGGATTTGCAGCCCGAGCCGTAGAGAAAATTGTCAGCGTGGCGCGGAGGAAGACTGGAGATCGAAAGCCAGCGGCGAGTAAAAGCATAAAGGCCAGAACCACCAGCAAGAAGGCTCCAGCGAAGAGACGTGCCAAGAGCGTGACCGATAACGCGGTTAATTCCGAGTCCCCAAGCGAGTCGAAGGCAGACACTGGTCTGGAAGATTCGGAAGCACGCGTCCAAGGGAATCGCTCTCGCGGAGAGTTCGCGACGCGACGAGGCGGCCGAAGGCGACGCCGACCCACTTCAAACCCGAAGACCAACGGCGGCGCCGACCAGGAGGCTCCCACAAACGGGCACGATGAAGAGACTGAGACCTCAACTGTTACCACGCCGGTTGAAGAAGCGAAGCCTGCTGCTCCCCTGGAGAGGCCGGCAGCTCCCGAAACAACTTCTCGCGAACGGGAGCAGGGCTCTCGCAATTATCCCCGCACCCAGCGAAGAGATCGGCAACAACCAACGATTACGGATTTGCTGGACGAGGGACAGGAGATTCTCGTCCAGATCGCTAAGGAACCGATTGCCAAGAAAGGTGCCCGCATTACTTCTCATATCGCGCTGCCGGGTCGATTTCTTGTCTACATGCCGACGGTGGAACATGTGGGAGTTTCCCGGAAGATCGAATCGGACAGCGAACGACACCGGCTGCGGAAACTTATCCAGATGCTGAGGGCCGAAGAGGATATCCCGTCGGGCGGTTTCATCGTGCGAACGGCTGGTGTAGGCATAAGCGAATCGGATTTGCGCGAAGACGTGCGCTACCTGGTAAGAACCTGGCTTGACATTCGAGCGGCCGCTGAGAAATCGAAGCCAGCCTCCCTCGTGCATCGCGACCTCGATCTGGTCCAACGCATCCTGCGCGACCAGTTGTCGGATGATTTTTCCGCAATTCGAGTCGACTCCGAAGAGGAGTACGCCCGCATTGTGGAGTTTGTGCATCGCATTCAACCGCGCATGGTAAAACGGGTCAAGCTCTACACGAAAGACCAACCAATCCTGGAGGCCTTTGGCGTACAGGCCGAAATTGATAAAGCCATCAAGCCCAGAGTCTGGCTCAGGTCAGGCGGCTATCTGGTAATTAACCAAACCGAGGCTTTGGTGGCCATTGACGTCAATACCGGCAAGTTTGTTGGCCGTGGGAGCGGTCGTTTGGAAGACACGATCACGCGGACCAATCTCGAAGCGGTTGACGAAATTGTCCGGCAGATTCGTTTGCGCGATCTGGGCGGAATAATTGTGCTGGATCTAATCGATATGGAGGAGCGGCGCAATCGCACGCGCGTTATGCAAGCCTTGCAGGACGCCCTGCGTCATGACAAGTCGCCGACGAAGGTTCTCTCTTTCAATGATTTTGGTTTGGTAATTATGACTCGCAAGCGGGTTAAGCAGTCATTGGAAAGAACGCTCTGTGCTCCTTGCCAATACTGCCAGGGCGCCGGCCTAATCAAATCTCCGCAGACCGTGTGCTACGAGTTGCTTGAGGAATCCCGGCGTCTGGGAAAAGCCATGAATGGCAACAAGGCCAACAAACAAGCGACGCTGCGTATTAACCCTGAAGTCGCGCGAGCGCTGCGCGGACAGGAACGCGATGTGTTGAACGAGATCGAAGAATACCTGGGCCCGGTGGATATTAACAGTGATCCTACGGTCCACCAGGAGCAGTTCGATTTCGCTTTTATTTAAATGTTCCTGTCAGAACGGGGAGCGGTAGCGACCTGGTTCAACCGGGAGCATACAAGCCGGTCGCTACCGCTCGCGGTTCTGACAGAACTCCGAAAATGAGCAAACTCGGCAATCTTTGGAAGACGATGATCGCGGGCGGCGCCGGCGTGGCTGCCCTCGCAGCGATGAACGCTTCCATTCGGAAAAATGCGAGCGAGCCGGATGACCGCGCGTTGGGTGGCGAGGCCCGTTTCTTCGATTGGAAATACGGCAGAATTTTCTATAGGACGGCTGGGACCGAACACTCCGGTTCGCCCCTTATTTTTATCCACGGTGTCGGCGCCGGGTCGTCGAGTTTCATGTGGAGGAAAAACTTTGACGTGCAGGCGCGCGATTTCCGAGTTTATGCCGTCGATCTGCTGGGCTTTGGATTCTCTGACAAGCCGAGTGCAGTCCCTTACTCTGCCGACCTTTACGTTGAATTGATCACCGATTTTATCCGCGAGGTAGCAGGATATCCCGCCAATATCGTTGCCAGCTCCTTGGGCGGAGCATATTCCATTCGCGTAGCGGACGAGCACCCAGAGCTGATTAAATCAATGGTGCTCAACGCACCCACCGGCGCTGACAAACCAAACACAAGGCCGGGAATGTCGGGCGCAGCGTTTTATGGACTATTGCAGTCGCCCGTGCTTGGCACGTCGTTCTATAACGTGATGGCCAGCGAGCGCAGTATCCGCGATTACTCACTCAAATACTTGTTCTATGACCATCGCCGCGTGACAAACCGAGTAGTGGCAAACTTCTACGCCACCAGCCATCAGCAGGGGGCGCAACATGCTATCGCAGCTTTCCTCTCTGGATATCTGAATATAGACACCCGCGCTGCCTTCTCACGACTAACTCAACGCGTGATGCTGGTTTGGGGCAGACAGGACCAGACTACTCCTGTGGCACAGGCTGCCGCACTGCTGGAAGCGAATCCACGTGCCAGCCTGGAAGTGTTTGACTATTGCCGGATGATGCCTGAGCAAGAGCATCCGGAGAAGTTTAATGCTCTCCTTCGAGATGCCTTCCTCGCGCGCTCGGCGGCGGCTTGATGTCACCAACGTCAAGGCTCACCAAAGTCACAAACCAGGTGACTGCCGCAATCCCGCTTGCTGGGCTCAACGCGTCAGTACCACCAGTAACTGGTGGGTCCTGAGTAGCGACTCACTCATGCCGCGCCCTATGAGGTCAGTACCACCTCGCGGATAGCGGGTGGGTCCTGGTTAGCTACGCTCAATCATCAAAGCTGAGAATGGTACTGACCTATGAGACTGCGGCTTGATGCGTACCAAGTTAGCGGGACTTGAGCCCTCCTCCAAAAAATCGTATGCCAGTATCAGGCACCGAGCGACCTGACGTTCCTCAAGTTGAACTAACACTACTCCAGGATTAAAACGTTGACACTGCTAAGAATCTTTCACTAAGATGAGCCGCCTCGTTTCAAATTACCGCACAAGTTGCGGTAGTGTCAGTCGGCGCGGTGTCTGCTGCTGCTCTGTTGTTCGCACAGCGATGCGTGATGCAACACCTTGGGTTCCGATCTAAATAAGACCTGAAGTCATTCTGAATTCGCAAAACCAGGAGAAAAATATGCTCATCGCTTTGCTTCGCTCCTTTGTCGTGCCGACCAAAGGGTTAGGTATTTGTCTGCTTTTGACGCTCTTATTTGCAACCACCCTAGTGTCACAAACTCAAATCACCAGCGGTACTATCCAGGGCACGGTGCTCGATGCAAATGGCGCAGCCGTTCCGGGCGCTAGTGTGGAAGTTAAGAACGTCGAGACAAACTTCTCCAGAAGCCTAACGACTGATGAAGACGGACGCTTCGTGGGGCTGTCATTGCCGCCCGGCAAGTACACCCTCACGGTTTCGAAGCAGGGCTTCGCCACATTGGTTGTGGAAGACGCCAACCTTACGGTGGGACAGGCGATGTCTCTTCCCCTTTCAATGAAAGTTTCCGGCGTCGAAGAGCGAGTAACTATCACGGCGAGCCCAACGGTTGACACAGTAAAGACGGAATCGAGCACAACCCTCGGCGAGTCGACGGTAAGCAACACTCCAATTCTGGGACGTAAGTTTGAAGACTTGCTGACTCTCACGCCCGGCGTCAGCATTGTCCAGGGACCCGACGGCGACGAAATCACTTTCGCGGGCCAGCGCGGAGTCTTTAATAACGTCAGCCTTGATGGAGGCGATTATAACAACGGCTTCTTTGGCGAACAGGCAGGCGGTCAGCGCGCCGCGATTGATATACCCCTGGACGCAGTTAGAGAGTTTCAGGTGGTCGCTACCGGGGCTAACGCTGAATTCGGTCGCACCGCTGGGGGCGTGATTAACGTGATCACAAAGTCAGGCACCAACGAGGTTCATGGCAGTCTCTTCCACTTCCAGCGACTCGAAGCTCTGACCGCGAACGATTCCGACGGCAAGCCTCTCACCGATTTCCGCCGCGAGCAGTTTGGAGGAACGATTGGTGGGCCGATCCGGCGCGACAAAGCCTTTTTCTTCTTTTCCAGCGAGAATATTCTCGAGGGGCTGACCAGGGCCAACCTAAGCGAACAG
>JBGTLM010000364.1:0-3792 GCA_041744135.1 Pyrinomonadaceae bacterium | reverse complement strand
TAGCAGTCAGTCTCTCTTAGGTTGAAGAGTTTGGTGTCAAAGAACGAAAGCAAAAACAAAAGCAAAACCATCAATAAGGTAAAAGCAAAAACCTCATTATGTAAATTGACCTTAACTCTTGACATTCACATAGCAGTGCGGCGACCTGTCGCCGCTTGGTCTAGGGCTTGAATTATTTCTTCTCGCTGAAAGGCCACATCGCCGCAGGCCAAAGCGCCGACAGGTCGGCGCACTCCAAGGAGAGGCACGATTCGGCGGATCAAGATCGGCGACGAGTACGGCGAGGGCGGGACTTGCTTCTGGTTCTGCGACTTTCGCTTGGTGGGACTGTTGCTGCTCGAACCGCCGTCGGCTGTGCGCTGATTGATGGCTTCGTAGCGGTTTCTTTATCTGGCCCGCCTGCGTTGACGCCGGCACTGCTGTGGTAGGCAGCGGCGTCTGCTTGCACGACCCCTCTTTCCAAACGCGTGCGGCTGGTTGCGAGTTGGTCGAGTCGTGTTTGCACCCCCTTCTTTTCGATCTCCAGTTGGCGCCGCCGCTGCTCGCGCAGTTCTTCCGGTCGCGTGCTCCCGACTCCAGCCAGTCCCTTCTCGATGTTCTCGGGTTTCAGATTTTCTTCGAGTTGCTGCAGGCGGGTTTCCAATTCTGTTTGCTTTGCCTGTGCTTCAGCCAGTTGCTGGCGAAGGGTAGCGGCGCGCTCTTGCGCAGTGCTCTGCGTCATTACAGGAATGGCCAACAAGCCTAGGATCATCAAAGTGACCAAACAACGGATTGAGCGTGAATGTTTCATAGTCGGACACGGTAAATCGCAAGCTAGAAAAAGAGGGCTACGGGGGATAGGAAGGGGGCTAATGCAGCTTAACTCGTTAATAACTGATATTCAAGCCGGCATTTGAGAACCGAGGAGCTATGCCTACGAGTCTTCACACGGTCTTTCTATCAAAGGAATAGAACTACGTTAAAAATGACATAGGGGAAATGATTCCATTAGCGCCGAAGGTGCGACAGAAGGAGTCAGGGGCAAGCGCTTTGGCGCCGCCCCTGGGTTTGTCAACACGACCCGCCCCGAAAGGGCGTAAAGAACCGCGGCGACCTTTGAGTATTTGAGATATTGAAACGGTATTGCTATAGAAAGCGACCAGCGGCATATCTGTTGATCCTTGCTGCGCCCTTGAGGGCGCGATTGCGTTGGTAGGATTGATCCAGGGGCCGCGCAAAGCCGCTTGCCCCGGGCTACCATCTGCCGCGCCTCCGGGCGCTAGTCGAGTCGCCCCCGGTTCCGCTTCTTGTTCACTCGGGATTGGCAAGCCGCGGGGTGTGCCAAGTCAAACGAATATCGATCGTCGCATAGTTCTGGCTTTCCGCCGGTCCGAAGAATAAACTAAGCGGCCTACCCATTCTCGAAGTCAACACGTGTCGGGGGGTGCCACATGGACCAAGAAAAGCATTGGCAGCAGATGCTTAAATACCAACCCGAAGGATGGCGGAGCGACGAAGACAGTCTCTCTCGAGAAGAGCAAGCGTTCACTCGGATTCGCCGTTCCCATCCGGATCCTGATGTGCGCGATCGGAGTCTCGTCCTGGAGTTACTGGGCCGGATAAATTACAAAATTCTGCGCGGGAACAGAGTCTACCTTGAAGTCGGGGGAGTCGTTTACAAGACACTCTATGGCGCCTACTGGCGCAGCGTCTTCACGGGCGTTGAGCATTACCAGCTCAAGTGCGAGGAAATCTCAGGCTCGATCTGGACTGAGGGAAGCGATGCAACGGCCGTGGTTGACTTACCGATCGACTATTCGAGTGAGGGTTGGACAACCAGGGGCCATTCACTCTTTTTCATGCTCTCGCGAGATTAGACGTAACGCTTTCTGCCACACTCAGGGCACAACTCAACCAGCGCCGGAGGCGCGGCAGAAAGTAGCCAGGGCCAAGCGCTTGACGCGCCGCACCTGGTTACCTCAACCATACGAACCCGCCCTGAAAGGGCGTAAAGAACCTCGCGAAACCTGAATTTACGGAGATGTTGAAACTGTAGCGCGATTGAATTCGACGAGCGCTATGTTTCGTGATGCTTGCTGCGCCCTTTCAGGGCGCGTTTCTGTTATCGGACTTGATCCAGGGGCTGCGCGCGAAGCCGCTTGCCCCTGGCTACCTTCTGCCGCGCTTCCGGCGCTGTTTGAGTGGATCCTAACGGGGCGCGGCCTTGCCATATTTTAAAAAACTTTATAACGTTTGTTCCATTCTAATAAACGCAAATCTAAGGCATCCAGATCTGTTCGGCGCGGTGTTACGCAGGGCCGGTTAGGGTCAAGCAGAGGAATGGCAGAGACAACACCCACGGACATCCATGGGACGACCACCGGCGGGCACGTCGAGCGCGTGACGCCACGCGGCCGTTATCTCTTTATTATGTCGCTGGCCGCGGTCGGCGTGGTCTACGGCGACATCGGAACCAGCCCGCTTTACGCCCTGCGTGAATGCTTTCATGGACCCCACTCCATCGTCCCCACCCCCGCTAACATCCTGGGCGTCCTCTCGTTGATCTTCTGGTCGCTCGTCATTGTCATTTCGGTCAAGTACCTCGTCTTCGTCTTACACGCAGACAATCACGGCGAGGGCGGCATCCTCTCACTGACTGCACTGGCGACCCCGATCAAGCCTTCCGGCAAAAGCGAACGATGGGTGCTGATCGCGATGGGCATTTTCGGCGCGGCTCTCCTTTGCGGTGAAGGGGTCATCACGCCGGCAATCTCAATCCTTAGTGCGATGGAAGGTTTAACCGTCGCGACGCCTCTCTTCAACTCTTACGTTGTACCTATTACGATTGCGATTATCGTCGCATTGTTCCTCGTTCAGAGTCGCGGAACCGCAGGCATCGGCAAGGTGTTTGGCCCGGTGACGTTGGTATGGTTTGCGGTGCTGGCCGCGCTCGGAATCATGCAGATCGCTCGTTACCCGGAAGTGCTTGCGGCGATCAACCCTCTTCATGGAGTGGATTTCTTTCTCCGCAACGGCTGGCACGGATTCCTGATTCTCGGCGCGGTCTGTCTTGTCATCACCGGAGGCGAGGCGCTCTACGCAGATATGGGCCACTTTGGACTGCGGCCCATCCGTCTTGCCTGGTTCACTGTCGTGCTGCCAGCCCTACTCCTGAACTATTTTGGTCAGGGTGCGCTGCTTATTGAGAATCCTGCTGCGGCGGAAAATCCTTTCTACTTCCTGGTACCGGCGTGGGGGCTCTACCCGATGGTCGTCCTGGCCACGGCTGCCGCGGTGATCGCCTCGCAAGCTGTAATTACCGGCGCGTTCTCAATCGCCATGCAAGCCGTACAACTCGGTTTTATTCCACGACTTAAGATCACTCATACGTCGACCAGGGAGTTTGGGCAGATATATATTCCCACAATTAACTGGGCCCTGATGTTCGGATGCATTGCCATCGTGGTCGGCTTCCGCACTTCCAGCAATCTGGCTGCTGCTTACGGAATAGCGGTGACATCGACGATGGTGATCACCACGATCCTGTTTTACGTTGTCGCGCGTAATCGCTGGGGCTGGAAGCGGCTGACGGCAGGTTCGTTATGCCTGTTCTTTCTGATCATCGATCTTTCGTTCTTCGGAGCGAATATCGTCAAGGTCGCGCATGGCGGCTGGTTTCCGCTGCTCCTGGCGGCCTTGGTCTTCACCATTATGATGACGTGGAAGAAAGGACGAAAGATTCTCTCCGAACGAATCCAATCGGATTCTCAACCATTGGAAGACTTCCTCCAGGAGATTGAAGTTCGTCCGCCA
>JBGTLM010000363.1:0-12574 GCA_041744135.1 Pyrinomonadaceae bacterium | reverse complement strand
GGGCTCGCGGGCGCATTTGCAACGACGCGCCTGATGACAACCTTGCTCTTCGATGTGACCGCAAAAGATCCAGTGACATTTGCGGTGGTGACAGCCGTACTGACAATCGTGGCATTGGTCGCTTGCTACATCCCCGCGCGGCGGGCAACGAAGGTCGATCCCTTAGTGGCACTTAGATATGAATAAGAGGACGCGATGGATAGCTTACTGAAAGACATTCGCTGAAGAGCTAAATCTCAGATCTCAGATCTGAAATTTGAGGATCTGAGATAGAAACAAATCGTCAATCGGCAATTGGCAATCGGAAATGTAGTCATGGAGACTCTACTGAAAGACATTCGCTATGGCGTGCGAGGTCGGCTGAAGCATCCCGGCTTCAAGAGATTTTTGATTTTAGATTTTTGATTTTTGATTGAAGTCATGGAAAAGGAGCGTGTTATGAAACGGTTGATTTTTGTTGCAGTAGCTTTGTTCGTTCTGTCGGCAAACTCTCCAGTACAGGCTCAGGAGCAAGCCGACCGCGAGGCTGTCCGCCAGGCAGTGCTCGACTACGTTGAGGGAATCTATGGCGTGGATCCATCCCGCGTAGAACGCAGCGTTCATTCCAAACTGGCAAAGAGTGGTTTCTATCGTGGTCCAAAGGATCAGGCTTTTCGCCCAGGCTCAAACATGACTTTCGAGCAATTGATTGAGCTTACAAAAAACTGGAACAAGGCCGGCAAGCTCCGAAAGGATGCGCCGAAAGAGGTCACTATCTATGAGGTGCTGGACCAGACAGCAACAGCCAAACTGGTGGCAGAGTGGGGCATTGATTTCATGCATCTGGCGAAGTTCGATGGCAAATGGATGATTGTTAATGTGCTCTGGCAAAGTCCGAAAAGGCAGTGAATCCAGTGCCGATTGCCAATTGCCGATTTGAAAGGCTTTGGACAATCGGAACACGAAATTGGCAATTGGCAATTGGCAATCGGCAATCGGCAATCGGAAATGGGTTCAATCGGGAATGGGTTCAATCGGTAATTGGAAATCGGGAAAGTAACGCAATGCTGAACGACATTCGCTACGGAATCAGGAATCTGCGGAAGCATCCGGGCTTCAGCATCATTGTCGTGACGGTGCTTGCTCTGGGCATCGGAGCCAATTCGGCCATCTTCAGCGTGGTAAATGGTGTCCTGCTGCGTCCCGTTCCTTATCGAGATTCAGATCAGTTGGTGATGATCTGGGGCAACTTTTTGAAGCTGAACATCGAGCGATTGCCAGCCAAGTCGGCGGAGTATGAAGACTATCGGGCTCAAGGTCAGATTTTTGAGCAGGTCGCTGCATTCGAGAATCTGAATTTCAATCTGAGCGGAGAAACGCGGGCAGAACGCATCACCGGGGCAGCGGTCACGGCAAATCTGTTCACCATGCTGGGCGCGCGCGTTGAGCAAGGCAGGGAGTTTTCGTCAGATGAAAATCAAACCAGCGACAAGGTAGTTATTCTCAGTCACGGATTTTGGCAACGTCGTTTCAGCGGCAAGGCAAGCGCGGTTGGCCAAACTTTCAGGTTGGATGATCAGGACTACACCGTCATCGGCGTAATGCCGGGGGATTTTCAATTTCCGCACCCCAGACTCTCTTTTGCGGAACCCGCCGATTTGTGGATCCCGCTGGTTTACTCCGGAGAGCAAGTGGCCCAGCGCCAGGGTCCTTACTACTTGCATGTAATATCTCGCCTTAAGTCAGACGTCACCCTTTCGCAAGCGCGCGCCGAGATGACTGCACTCGGCCGGCGGTTCGAAAGTGAACATCGGGGTTATCGCGGCCCGAACGGCGCAGATGGCGGTTGGCGAATTACGTTGTCACCTTTGCAAGAAGAGGCCATTGGTAGCAGTCGCCGCGCGCTACTCCTATTGTTCGGCGCGGTCGCTCTGCTGTTACTCATTGCCTGTGGCAATGTCGCGAATTTATTACTGGTGCGGGCGGCGATCCGACAAAAGGAGTTGGCCCTGCGGCTGGCTTTGGGCGCCAACCGCTGGCGCATTACCCGGCAGTTGCTCGTTGAGAGTCTGATACTTGCCGTGCTCGGTGGGTCCGCCGGCTTGCTAATCGCACTCTGGGGAGTGGATTCGCTCGCGGCGCTCCAGGCCGCGAATCTGCCGAGAATGAAAGAGATAAATGCGGACTGGCGAGTGCTGGTCTTTACCGCCCTGTTGACTATCCTTACGGCCCTCATATTTGGTCTTGTTCCAGCCTGGCAGGCCTCCAATTTCAATCTGCAGCGGACGTTGAAAGAAAACAAAGGCGCGGCAATCGGTGGCTGGCGCCGGCACTACTGGCGGAACGGGCTTCTTATTGGCGAGGTTGCGCTCTCGTTGGTCGTTTTGATCGGCGCAGGACTATTGGTTAATAGCTTTCTGCGTTTGCAGCACGTTCAGCCGGCAATTGCGACCGATCGACTGTTGACCGCTCAGATAAACCTGTCCGATTCGCGTTACAGCGAACGTGCGCAGATTTCTCGGTTTTTTCAAGAACTAGTCCGCCGGGTAGAAGTCTTGCCAGGTGTCGAAGCTGCGAGTTTGAGCACGGGAATTCCGTTAAGCGGCGTCGCGCGCAACGATCCATTCTCAGTCGAAGGACGGCCACTCGATCTGGGCAATCCGAGCTTCGCAGGATGGCAGATGGTCGGCGCCGATTATTTCCAGACGCTCGGCATTCCGTTGGTTGAGGGGCGGGATTTTAGCTTTCAGGATATGGCAGAAGATGCGCCTGCAGTTGCAGTGATCAACGAGACCATGGCCCATCGATACTGGCCCAAAGAAAATCCCGTCGGGCGGCGGATAACAGTTGGTTTGCCGCGAGCGAATAATCCCTGGGCCACCATTATTGGGATAGCCAAAGATCTACCGCATCGAGCGATCGACTCATCACCGGCACCCGATTGGTATTTGTCGCACCCGCCCGGACCGCAGCATAACCAGATTCTTTTCATCCGCACCGCCGTCAATCCCTCTCAGCTTGCTGCTTCGATCCGGGACGTTGTAGCTGAGATTGATCGGGATCAGCCAGTCACCAACATCAAGACAATGAGCGATGTTGTCGCAGACACAGTGGCGCCGCGTAAGTTCAACATGTTGTTGTTTGGGCTGTTTGCAGTGATCGCGATGTTGCTTGCGGCCCTCGGTATCTATGGCGTGATGGCTTATTCAGTAGCCGAGCGCACGCAGGAGATTGGCATTCGCATGGCGCTTGGCGCGCAGCAGAGCGATGTGCTCAGACTGATCATAAGGAATGGAGTGATGCTCACGCTAATCGGCGTTGCCATCGGGCTCGCGCTGGCGCTCGCGCTGACGCAACTGATGACAACGTTGCTGTTCGGAATTACGCCGAACGATGCCACTACCTTCGCCGCGGTCTCCGCGTTCTTGATTCTCGTAGCGCTGCTGGCTTGCTACGTTCCGGCGCGACGCGCAACAAAAGTCGATCCGCTGGTGGCGTTAAGGTACGAGTGAAAGCATTGCCGATTGCCGATTGAGCAAGCGAGGCAGAAGTAGTTCCAGCATCGAAGAATTGGCTCTCGCCTGTGATAAATCGCGTTACCAGGTGGAAATCGCAAATTGGCAATCGGCAATCGGCAATCGGCAATGGGCTCACAATCGGCAATGGGCTCAATTGGAAGTGAGTTATGGAAACACTCTTACAAGACATTCGCTACGGTCTGCGCAGCTTGCTGAAACGCCGCAGTCTTACAGTACTCGCAATCGTTACGCTGGCACTTGGCATTGGCGCGAACACCTCGATGTTCAGCGTGATTCATGCTGTACTTTTAAGACCATTGCCTTACGCGGAACCGGACCGACTTGTTTGGATGAACGAGTCCGGCGCCGAGGTCGCGAACCGCTGGCTGTCTTACCCAAACTTTGTCGATTGGCGCGAGCGAAGCAAGAGCTTTGAAGCGATGTCGACACTTCGTGGCTGGTCGGTGACGCTGACAGGCGCCGATCAACCAGTGAACCTAAACGCGCGCATGGTGACAGCCGATTATTTCAAAGTGATGCGCGTGGCTCCATTCATGGGAAGCGCATTTACCGCCGTCGACGAAAAGCCCGGCGCCAATCCCGTGACGGTACTGAGCCATCGTTTCTGGCAACGCCAATTCGCAGGCGACAAAGGCATCGTGGGCAAAACGATCACGCTTGACGATCGAGCCTACACAGTGATTGGCGTGATGCCGCCAAGCTTCGCGCACCACGGACCGCCACCGCTATGGTTGCCCATCGCTCCGCAGTACTGGAATGAGAGAGACGTGCGCGTTGCGGGGAACGTCATCGGTCGGCTTAAACCAGGCGTCAGCCTCCAGCAAGCGCACGCGGAGATAAATGCAATAGCGCAGCAACTTGCGCGCGAACACCCGGTAGCGAACGCCGGAGCGAATCGCGTGAATGTGGTTTCGTTGCAAGAAAGCATTACGGGGACTGTCGCGCCCGCGCTTTTGATTCTTTTCGGCGCCGTTGGTCTGGTCCTCCTAATTGCCTGCGCCAACGTCGCGAATTTGCTACTGGCGCGTGCGGCCACTCGACGGAGAGAGTTTGCGGTGCGGGCGGCACTCGGCGCCACGCGGGCCAGGATCATCAGGCAACTATTGCTCGAGAGTCTGCTCCTGTCCTTAGCAGGCGGAGTGTGCGGATTGTTGCTGGCTTCGTGGACCACGTCGCTATTGGCCCGCGTCGCGCACGAAACGATTCCCCGGCTCGAAGGTCTGCACCTGAGCTATCGAGTCCTGGGCTTCAACCTGTTGGTTTCTATCCTGAGTGGCCTCGCCTTTGGCTTAGCTCCAGCCTGGAGGTTCTCCAAAGCCGAGTTGCAGGAAACTCTTAAGGACAGTGGCGCTACGACGAGTGAACGAGAAGGGAAGAAACTGCGCGGCGCGCTGGTAGTCGCCGAAGTCGCACTCTCGGTCGCCTTGCTGACGGGGGCTGGGCTGCTCATCAAGAGCATGTTGCGTTTGTCCAGCGCGGAAGTTGGATTTGAGCCGAACAATGTTCTGACCATGGAGCTCAAGATATCGCGCACCCGATATCGAGGTCAGGGCGAACTCGCCCGTCTGGTGCAACAAATACTTGATCGAGTTCAGGGCCAACCCGGCGTGGAGTCGGCCACGCTCTCTGGCAGTCTGCCTGGTTTTGAAGGCTGGACCAACGACATCGCACCCGAAGGCCAGGCTCCGTTGCGGCCGGGCGAACTAATCAATGTCGATTGGGCCATCGTCAGTGCCGCCTATTTCACAACGATGAGAATTCCCATCCTGAAAGGCCGGACCTTTACCAGGGACGAGGATACCGAAGGCAAACCCGTACTCTTAATCGACGAGAACCTCGCCCGTCGTTTCTGGCCCAACGAAGAGGCGGTGGGCAAGCACATCAAATATGACAGCCCGATCTGGCATCAGGTTATCGGTGTAGTTAAAGAGGTGAAAATTTACGGTTCCGAGTCCAAACCTCTTATCAAAATCTATACGCCAATGGGTCGCGCGGCGCCGCGAATTGTAACGCTGTCCGTGCGCACCACTAATACTGATCCACAAAGCCTCATCGCCGCTATCAGTCGCGAAATTCACTCTCTGGATAAAGACTTGCCGGTTACCGAAATCGCCAGGCTCGAGGAGATTCTCGCCCGCGAGGTCTCGCCAAAGAGATTTAACGCCGGGCTGCTTTCCGTTTTTGCGGCCCTCGCTCTGATGCTGGCCGCGATCGGCGTTTATGGCGTCACCTCTTACACCGTGGCCCAACGCACCTATGAGGTGGGCATACGCATGGCCATCGGCGCACAAAAGAGCGATGTGTTGAAGCTATTTATGCGCGAGGGAGTGAAACTCGTGTTGGGAGGGATCGCGATCGGTTTGGCTGGAGCGTTCGCGCTTACGCGTTTGATTGAGAGTCTGCTGTTCGGAGTTTCACCCACGGACGGGACCACCTTCGCGCTGGTCGCGATCGTATTGTTAGTGGTAGCGCTGCTCGCTTGCTATATCCCCGCGCGTCGGGCCACGAAAGTCGATCCGTTGGTGGCGTTGCGATACGAGTGAGGCATTGCCGATTTCCAATTGCCGATTGCCGATTGGAGTGACGGTGGAAGGACCGCCTAGATTGGCAATTGAATGCAGTCAACGATCAGCAATCTAATTGGCGCTAGGCAATCTAGTCGGCGATACGAAATGCAAATCGGCAATCGGCAATTGGCAATCGGCAATGTGAATAATTGGCAATCACACATGGAGGATGGTTCATGCAAATACTTCGACAAGACCTACGCTACGGCGCCCGAATGCTGCTCAAGAAACCGCTCTTCGCAATCATCGCCGTTATCACTCTGGCGCTGGGTATCGGAGCTAACACCGCCATCTTTAGCGTCGTCAACACGGTATTGCTGCGCGCCTTGCCCTATCACAACTCCACTCAACTAGTCGTTCTCTCAGCGGTTGGATCTGGGGGAGATCGCGATGGTGTTTCGATTCTTGAAGCTCAAGAGTTTCAGTCGCAAATGCGAACGCTGGAAGATCTGACTGCGTTTCAGACCCAGAGCGTCAACGTCACCGGAGGCGAGCGACCGGACCGCGTGCGCGGCGCGTTCGTGTCGGCGAACTTCTTCAAAGTGTTCAATCTCGTTCCCGTCGTTGGGCGAACCTTTGCAGAAGGCGAAGACCGGCAAGGCGCGGCGAAACTCGCCGTGGTTAACGAGAAAATGTGGCAGGAGCGCCTTAGCGGGGATAGGAATCTGGGAAAGAGCCTGATCCTCAACGGCGAGCCTTACAGCGTTATTGGCGTCGTGCCTTCGAGTTTCAAACAACCTTTCGATCCGGACGTTGAGGTATGGATGCCGGTGGCAAATTTTCCCGGCAATACGGGCCAACGGGACTCACGATTTCTATTTGCATTCGGCCACCTCAAGCCAGGCGTCGACGTATCACAGGCCCAAGCAGAGGCAACGACGTTCGCGAACCAATTGGCCCAATCTTACCCCAGAGAGAATGCAGGACGTGGCGCGAAAGTAGAATTTTACCGCGAGTTGATGGTTGTTGGTGTACGTCCGATGCTCTGGTTGTTGTTTGCTGCCGTCGGCGTAATTCTGCTGATCGCCTGCGCCAACCTGGCGAATTTGTTATTGGCGCGCGGCTTAGCGCGGCAGAAAGAGATTGCCGTACGTGCGGCCCTGGGCGCGAGCAGATGGCGGCTTATCCGACAGTTACTAACAGAGACCACGCTGATCAGCCTTGCCGGCGGCGCGGGTGGTCTGCTGCTGGCGCACTGGGGATTATATGCGCTTCTCAAATTGCCGCAGAACTTCGTTCGTGCTGAAGATGCCGTGCTCGATACCCGTGTTCTCCTCTTTACACTTGGCATATCGGTGCTAACCGGCTGGCTGTTCGGCCTGGTTCCGGCATTACAACTCGCCAAACCTGAACTGCAATCGTTCCTCAAAGAAGGCGCACGAGGCAGTGGCGAAGGGGCAAGGTGGAATCGTGTGCGCGGCGCGTTCGTCGTTGCCCAGGTAGCGCTCTCTCTGCTGCTCCTCGTCAGCGCCGGTCTGCTCATTAGAAGTTTCGACAAGCTTCTGCGTGTCGATGTGGGCTTCAAACCGGAACGACTGCTGAGTCTGGAATATCGACTTCCGCGCAACAAGTATCGCGAGCCGGCGGCGCAATGGCAGTTTCATCGCCAGGTTGTGGAGCGAATTCAGGAAGTCCCTGGTGTGCAATCGGTCTCCCTGGTCCGGGGTCTGCCCTTCAGCGGGAACGGCGGCACGACGGCGATCGTCCTGCCGGACCGGGAACCTCCTTCACCGGGCACGGAGCCGGAAGTCATGATTAATACCGCGATGCCCAATTACTTCGAGACTCTGGGCATCCCATTCGTAAAAGGCCGTCTATTCGGCGCTCAGGATCAACTCAACACGCCACCGGTCCTACTTATTAACCAAACCATGGCGAGAAGGTTTTGGCCCGAACAGGAAGCAGTCGGAAAACAAGTCAAATTTGCGGAAGACGGCACCACCGCGTCTGTCGTCGGTATTGTGGGCGATGCCAAGCATTACTGGCTCGAGGAAGAATCGAAGCCGCAGGCATATGTCTCTTACAGTCAGCAGCCGGGGCTCTTCGCTACGGTGGTCATTCGTACCACCGTCGAGCCACTGGCTTTGACCGAATCGGTGCGCCAGGCACTCTGGAAAGTCGATGCTGATCAGCCAATGTGGAAAATCCGCACAGTTGAATTCCTGGTGAACCGCAGTGTGGCGGACCGAAAGTTCCTGATGGCCCTAATGGGCATCTTTGCTTCGCTGGCGTTGGTGCTGACCGTGATCGGACTGTACGGAGTGATCAGTTATCTCGTTAATCAACGCACCCAGGAGATTGGTATTCGCATGGCACTGGGCGCACAGATGAGCGCCATACTGCGCATGGTCTTGAAGCAGGGAATGGTGCTCGTCTTGATCGGGGTCGCCCTGGGACTGAGCGCGGCCTGGCTCATTACGCGCTTGATGACCCGTTTGCTTTACCAGGTGAGCGCAACCGATCCGCTTACCTTTGCGGCAATCGCACTGCTTCTGATTGCGGTGGCGCTATTGGCCTGTTACCTGCCGGCCAGACGAGCGACGAAGGTCGATCCGCTGGTGGCCCTGCGGTACGAATGAGAATTTCGGATTGCGGATTGCGGATTTCGACTTGCGATTGGTGATTGCGAGCTGGCGCAGATTGAAATGTGTGATGTATGAGGTCAGTACCACCGCGCGGTAGCGGGTGGGTTAAGCGATGGGCGATCTCAGATCTGAAATCGGCAATTGGCAATCGGAATTACTGAAAGGACGAGTGATGCCCAAACTGCTGCAAGACTTGCGCTATGCCGTTCGCACTCTGCTGAAGAAACCAGGCTTTGCATTAATTGCCATCGTCACGTTGGCCCTCGGTATCGGTGCGAGCACGGCAATCTTTACCGTCGTTGATGCGGCACTGCTGCGCGGGCTTCCGTATAAATCTCCCGAGCGGCTATATCACGTCTGGGAGAGTACTCCGCAGAAGGAATTTTCACAGCGCGAGTTTTCTTATCCGGATTATCAAGACTATCAGCAAAACGGAGTTTTTGAAGGGATCGCGGCTTACACCGGAGGTGGCGCAATCATGAGCGGGCGTGGTGAGCCGGAACGCGTCTTCGCTCCCTCGGCCACGGCCAATTTCTTTTCCGTACTCGGAGTCGAGCCTGTCATCGGTCGCTCCTTTCAGCCCGGTGAAGATAAGCCAGGCGCCCCGCGCGTGACTATGCTGACGTATGCAATGTGGCAGCGTAGATTCGGCGGTGATCCAGGAATCATTGGCCAGTCGCTCACACTTAATGGTGACAGCTACACCGTGGTCGGTGTGCTGCCCGCGAGTTTTCAGTTTGCACTCAGATCCGCTGACTTATGGCGGCCATACCAACCCACCGAAGCACAATTGACGCGTCGCTTCATGCACGGAACCAATGTCATTGGGCGGCTCAAATCAGATATGAGTGTGACGCAGGCCCAGACAGAATTGAGCCTCATTGCGAGCCGCATCGAGCGGGAACATAACCAGTCACACGCCGGGACGGGTGTCAGACTCATCGCGTTGCAAGAACAAGTAGTAGGGCAGATCAAACCGATACTCCTGGTCCTGCTCGCGGCAGTAGGATTTGTATTACTGATCGCTTGTGCCAATGTCGCAAGTTTGCTTCTTACCCGATCAATCTCGCGGCAGAAAGAGGTAGCGATCCGCGCTGCGCTCGGCGCCAGTCGTTGGCGCGTGGTCAGGCAGCTGTTGACTGAATCAGTGCTGCTTTCCCTGGCAGGCGGCGCGGCAGGCTTGCTGATCGCCTACTGGGGAGTGGATGCCCTGGTTGCCGCGCTGCCTGACAGCCAAATCAATGCGTTGCCGTTTCTCAAATCCTTGCACATTGATGCGCGCATTCTGGGCTTTTCCTTTGGGCTTTCACTGTTGACCGGAATGGTATTCGGCCTCGCGCCCGCGCTGCAGTCGTCGCGGCTGGATCTGAACGAAGTGCTAAAAGAAGGTGGCCGCGCGTCCTCCGGAGGAGCGCGGCAACGTCTGCGCAGCGCGCTGGTTATGACGGAGATCGCGTTGGCCGTAGTGCTGTTGGTGGGCGCAGGACTGATGATGAAAAGTCTGCTTCGTTTGTTGCAGGCAAATCTCGGATTCAATCCTGAAAACGTATTGACGATGACCGTTGCGCTGCCACCGGCAAAATATAGTGACCCCAATCGTCAGGTGAGTTTTCACGAGCAACTGAAAGAGCGTGTGCAATCGCTCCCTGGCGTCAGCGGCACAGGCACAGTAAACATTCTGCCGCTGCAGGGCGGAAACACTACCCGCTTCAACGTCGAAGGCGATCCCGTTCCGCCTCCCGGGCAGGAGATTGAGGCCAACTTCCGTGTTGTCGATGCGACCTATTTTCAAACGTTGGGCGTTCCGCTTATCTCAGGACGTATGTTCGATGGAAGTGATAAGGCGGATGCGCCCGGGGTCGTGATCATCGGCAAGAGTGTAGCGGACAGAATCTTTGCGGGCCGCGACGCGATCGGGCGGCGTCTGGTCTATACGGGCGTCCAGGCGCCGCCAGTTTTGATCGTGGGCGTAGTCGGCGATGTGAAGATCAGCGGATTGGACGACGCGATTAGACCGGTTCTCTATTACTCCTATCGGCAAAACCCATCCATGACCACGAACCTGGTGGTTCGCACAAACGCAGATCCAAGGACGCTGGCGGACGCCATTCGTAACGAAACCCGTTTGCTGGAACCAGACGTGGCGCTCTTCAGCGTTCGTGCGATGGAGGACTTGATCTCCGACTCGCCCGCGGCGTTCATGCGCCGCTTTCCGGCTCTGCTGATTGGCATCTTTGCAGGGGTGGCATTGCTGCTGGCGTCCATCGGCATTTACGGAGTCGTTTCGTATTCAGTTAGCCAACAGACACATTACATCGGTGTACGAATGGCTCTGGGTGCGCAGGCTTCCGACATTCTCAAGATGGTGCTGAAACAGGGACTCGGTCTGGCGCTGCTGGGTGTGTCGATTGGTGTGTTGGCGGCGCTCGCTCTGATGCGACTGCTGAGGAGTCTGCTCTATGAGGTGCAGACCAACGACCTGGGGACGTTTGCGTTCGTGGTCGGCACACTGTTCGTGGTCGCGTTGTTAGCTTGTTACATCCCGGCGCGGCGCGCCACGAAAGTCGATCCCTTGGTGGCGCTTCGTTACGAGTAAGAATTTCGGATTTCGAATTTCGGCTTGTCAATTGTCGATTTGTGATTGGTGCAATTCAAGTCGGGTTTGAAGGTGTCTTAGAGTCTACGTTCGAAGGATTCGGAGTTCGGCGTTTCAATTTCAAATTTCAGATCTGAGATCTCAGATCTGAAATTGCCAATCGGCAATCAGAAGAATCGGCAATCGGAAATGACAGGAGGTACGAATGTTTCAAGACTTACGACTTGGTCTGCGAATGTTACTGAAAAATCCCGGCTTTACCTCTGTAGTTGTGGCGACGCTCGCGCTGGGCATCGGCGCCAACGTAGCGCTCTTTTCGGTGGTTAACGGCGTGCTACTCAATCCGCTGCCCTTTCCGCAGCCTGACCAGCTTGTGACGCTCCACCAGAGCAAGCCGAATTTCGAAACAGGCGCTATCCCGTACCCTAATTTTCGTGACCTGCAAAAAGAGAACCGGACATTTTCCTCCATGGCCATTTCGCGCGGGTTCGGCTTCAGCCTGATAGGCACAGGCGAAGCAGAGCGCGTCAACGCCAGATTGACCTCAGCCGACCTTTTCTCTGTGCTCGAGGTGAAGCCCGCGCTGGGGCGAACCTTTGCGCCAGGGGAAGATGAGCCCGGCGCCGCACCGGTTGCCGTGATCAGCGCGGACCTTTGGCAGCGCAAGTTTGGTGCTGCGGAGAATGTTGTGGGGAAGGTCCTGACCTTGGATGACAAGAACTACACCATTATCGGTGTGCTCCCGGCGAGCTTCAGTCTCTATCGCACCGTCGATGTGTTTGTGCCCATCGGTCAGTGGAATAACCCGGCGCTGCGGAACCGTGCCGTCGCTTTGGGTCTTCACGGGATTGGGCGAGTCAAGCCAGGCGTCACCATCGAGCAAGCGCAGGCCGATCTCAACAGAGTGATGGGGGATCTAGCCACTGCATATCCCGCTACCAACAAAGGCAATGGCTCAAAGATCGTCCCTCTAAAGGAAAGGATGGTGGGGGACATCGGTCCGATCCTGTGGATGTTGCTTGGCGCCGTGGGGTTCGTGCTCCTGATTGCGTGCGTTAATGTCAGCAACCTTCTGCTCGCGCGGTCGACCGGCCGGACACGCGAATTCGCCATTCGCACCGCACTGGGTGCCGGCCGGTGGCGCTTGCTCCGCCAATCTCTCACCGAGAGCATGCTGCTGGCCCTTGCCGGCGGCGGGCTGGGGTTGGTGGTAGCGGGTTGGGGCACACATGCCGCGCTCGCTGTGCTGCCCACCACGCTACCTCGCGCGACAGAGGTTGGGCTGGACGCCCGCGTCATGATTTTCAC
>JBGTLM010000362.1:0-24391 GCA_041744135.1 Pyrinomonadaceae bacterium | reverse complement strand
TCCAACTTGTTTGCCAGTTTCTGCAAATTCTCTTCGGCCTCTCTTTGGTATATTGCCGCCCACGCCCCGGCATCTTCCGACGGTGGGGTGAATAACGCTTTCTTTAACTGGCGAGTCAATTCTTCTTCGTCGCCGAAGTCGTAGAGCAACATCCCTCGCGTTTCTCCGGCGCGTGCGGCTACCACCGGCAACCCACACCAGATCGCTTCCACGCGCGAGAGTCCATAACTATCCAGCCCAAAACCACGCACGAACACGTCGCTGCGCCGCAGGATCTCGAACACGAAAGGGTGTTCGACGTTCTTTAGAACCGTAATCCAATCTTTTCCGGTGAGGACGTCGATCCGGTAGTCTTCATCAGCCGCAAAATTCCCGTCCAAAAGTAATAGGCCAATGTCCGTGCCGGTCTCGTGGCGAAGCTTCTCCACCGCCGTAACGACATGCTTGAAACCGTAGCTCGGAATGAACACGCCGATAGAGCAGACTCGTTTGGCATTTTGCTGGTAGGGAAGAAGCACCTTCTCTATCTCTTCCGGCAGCGGCGCCGATCCCAACCGATAGGGAACGGGAAAAAGGTTTTTGATAAGCGAGATTTCTTGCCCCACGCGAATCTCTCGTCGCAGCCAATCCTCCAACTCTTCACTGATCACAATGAACTCCGTGACCGATTGGGCTGCCAGTCGAAAGAGAGTTTTACGAAAGGGATTGAACTTCTTGTATCTTGAAGGTAGCGATCCATCTTGTATGATCTTTATCCATTCAAAACGAAGCAGTCCCTTGAGAGCTACCCAAACCGGAACCAGGATGCTCGGATACTCAATGAGAAAATGAGTGCAGTCAGCTATCCTCGCATTGGCGCCCCATCGCATGACGAGCGGCAGAAGCTCGCGGCGCTTGTCCTTCATGAAACGGACGTTGGGGCCTTTAAATTCTTCATCTCCAAAGATCCAAAATTCGACGGCGCGATCCTTGAAAAACCCATAAAGAGTCTGAATGTAAATTGAGACTCCTCCGTAAGGTGGTGGATAAGGACCTAAGAGGACAGTCTTTCTGGACATCTCGAAGCTATAATGACCGGGTAAGCGAAATCAGATTAACTGATGAGCGGGCAAAATACATTTACCAAAAACGACGCGGCATGCGCCGGTCCGGCCAAAGTGTCGGTGGTTGTTCCTTCATTCAATCACGCGCCCTTCATACAAACTACCCTCCGCTCCATCCTTAATCAGTCGCAGGCGCCCGCGCAGTTGCTCGTCATCGACGACGGTTCCAGCGATGGGTCGCCTGAAATTATCGAACGCATTCTGCAAGACTGTCCTTTCCCCAGTGAGCTTATCGCACGCGGTAATCGGGGCCTTTGCGCAACTCTGAACGAAGGGCTCGCCGGGACTGAGGGTGACTACTTCGCTTATCTTTCATCCGATGATGTCTGGCTGCCGGATTTCCTTGCAGCCCGCGTCTCTTTACTCGCAGCTACGCCACAAGCAGTGCTCGGCTATGGCCATTGCTTTCTCATTGATGCAGCAAACCAGATCATCGACTGCACCCTTGACTGGGCCCACTACGCAAATGGCAACGCTCGTGAGATGCTGCTCCAACAAACATTTGCTCCCATGAGTCCAACCGTTTTATATCGTAGGACTCCCCTGGAAAATGAAGGTTGGCACGAGCAGGCGAGACTCGAAGACTACGATCTCTATTTGCGTTTGAGCTCGGAAGGCGATTTCGCCTTTGACCCCCGGGTCTTGTCCGCCTGGCGACATCATGGTTACAACACAAGTCGGGATTTCTCCTGGATGATTGAGGCGCGGCTGGCCGCCCAGCGCCGCGTCGCTGACCGCCTGGGTTTAAGCGCCGGAGAGCTCGAACGTTTTCAACGCGTATTGCAATTCGCCGGCGCAGAAGATCTCTTGCGACTGGGCGAGAAATCAAAGGCCTTCAAACTTTTACGCCAGAGCTTCGGTGGCGCACCGTCGACGGCCTCATTGCTGAGGCCGCTTGCGCGCCTCTGTGTGCCCTATTCTTTGATCAAGTGGCACAAGGAACGAAAGCAAGGTCGCACAGCGAAGCGATATGGCAAATTGATTATCTAGTCAATCCATCTTTCGTACCATAGACTCAGGTTCAAAAGTGCCCACAGTTGAAAGCCCCAGTCGCGGGCGCCGCGCTGGTGTTCGTCGAATAACCTGGCGATAAAGTTGTAGTCAAACAAATTGCGCTGGCGGAGTGGCGATCTCATAACCTGCGCTTTCAAGCCACTGCCTGCCGGCCCTCGAAACCAGCTTTCAACCGGTGCGCCAAATCCACGTTTTCGTTTGTACAAAACATCTCGCGGCAAAATCTCTTCGAGCGCGCGCTTCAGAATGTGCTTGCCGCTCTTGCCCTCCACTTTCAGCGAGCGCGGCAGCGAGAGCGCGAACTCAACCAGGTGATGATCGAGAAAAGGTACGCGGGCCTCAACCGTAGTGGCCATGGTCATCTTGTCAACACGCATCAAGAGCAGTTCTGGCAGGCGCACCTTCAGTTCCAAATATGTCATTTGAGCGAGGAAGTCGGAGTCCGGACGTTCACGGGCGACCCGGTCCAGATGATCGAGCACCACGCTGTATGAAGACAAACCATCAAGACTACGGCGCAGCGTGGCCGAAAGCAGGCTGGTTTTCAGGGTTTCATCAAACACGATGGCGGCGCCCCAGAAAAGAGCTTCGTTTGCTCCCAATCTTCTGAGCAGCTCAGTGGCCTCAGAGTTCTTCAGTGTTTTCTCGACCAGGCTTCGCGCCGCGGTGCTGACCGCACGCCGGGCAAAATGTGGTATGCGCTCCGCGTACTGCCAGAAGTTTTCATAGAGACTCAGATACTTGACGTACTTATCATAGCCGCTGAAGATCTCGTCCGAGCCTTCCCCAACCTGTATAACAGTTGTTCCAGACTCGCGGGCCAACTTCGAAACATAGTACAGAGGCACGCAGACAGGGTCGGCGAGGGGTTCATCCTGATGGAAAACGAGGTCAGGCAGAAAGCTCAGCATCTCGTTTTCACCAATCAGCACTTCGTGGTGGTTGGTGCTGAAACGGCGGGCAATCTCTCTGGCTGATTCGAGCTCATTCAGTTCTTCGTGATCGCGAAAGCCCACCGTAAAAGTATCGACCGGACGCGACATTTGCTCAGCCATCAGAGCTACATTCGCCGAGGAGTCAACGCCACCCGACAGGAAAACTCCAATGGGCACGTCTGACATCATTCGCTTTTTTACTGACTCTCGCAGCAACCGCAGTAGCTGCGCGCCTTGGGCACCATCGCTTGAATTCTCTGTGACCGCGTTGATTACCGGGGGCAGTGCGTCCCAGTACTGGATGAGCCGCGCATTTCCCAGGCGATCGATGACAAGCATATGACCCGCGGGAAGTTTGCGAATATCTCGGAAGAGAGTCTGCGGCGCGGGCGTGGTCAGAAAAGAGAGATAATGGTAGAGCGCATCCTCGTCCATCTGAGGAATCAGCGAGGGGTGGGCCAGAATTGCTTTAATCTCAGAGGCAAAAATGAGCCGGCCACCTTGCTGATGAAAATACAGCGGCTTGACGCCTATGCGGTCGCGTACGAGCAGCAGTTGTTCACGGGTGGCATCCCAAAGCGCGATGGCAAAGTCGCCATCAATCTGGTTGACGAAATCAAGTCCGAGTTCTTCATAGAGATGAAGAATGGTCTCGGTGTCTGTGCGGGAAGCAAATTTGTGCCCACGTTGTTCGAGGCCCTGCCGCAGCTCTGCATGGTTGTAGATTTCGCCATTGAAAACTATCCAAACGCCCGGTTCGGCGCAGCCGCGCATCGGCTGATTGCCGGCCGGCGAAAGATCGATAATGGCGAGGCGACGAAATCCCATCGCCAAACGCCCGGCGTCCAAGATTGTCGCCCCAGTGTCGTCGGGTCCTCGATGCGGCATCGTGTCTCGCATGCGCTCAACGAGCGCGATGTCGATTCGCACGTTTGCCGCTCCATACTCCCAGACTCCGCAGATGCCACACATGATCAGATTTTCGGATTTCGGATTTCTGACTTCGGATTTAAGATCGTAGTTAAGTCCCTTTAAGAGTTCAGATTTCGATATTCAAGTCTCAGCTCCGAGATTGTTGTTTGCTTTAGATGTTCGACAAATGCCAGCCGGGCGCCCGTATCTTCACCGGCGCAGATTGGCACGAGCAGCCAGCGTACGCGCAACGGTGCCTCAGCCTCCACCGTCCAGCAGAGAGCGACGGAAGGGAGCTTCGAGCCGTAATCCCGCGAAAACCAACGCGATTCGGAGCCAGGCGCCTCCTTCAAATCGACTGTGGCAATGAGCAATCGCGCATCGTTTTCGTTGTCGCGTATCTCCGTAAGTCCGTCCGCCTTAGGAAGAATCTCAAGTCCGGGCGCAATGTGAAAACAGAAGCGGAAGTTGTGTCTGCCGGAGCCTGATAGCTCATCTTCGATCAGCCAGTAGCGTTCCGTCTTCTCGAACATGACAGCGCGTCGATGCGTGATTGGCCCATTTGGTAAATTTTTATAGCCGTAGTGTTCGGCAATCACTAAATCGCGTTGGTCGCGACTCTCCCAGTGCAACTGATGAGGACTGGCCTCGTCGCCGATATAAAAGGGTATCGCTTCTTCAGTCGTGTTCTGTTCTCGCCCGTCAACTTCCACGGTGGAGTGATAACCAGTCGAACGAAATTGATGACGCAGCGCCAGATCGGCGGTGTAAACATAAGTTCCCGGATCGCTGATGAAACTCGTAGCGCAGGCCGCCACCTCTAAACTGAGCGCATCATTGTGGCCGTGGGAGCCCCGGCCTGACAAACCGGTTCCACTGGCGTTAAGCAGCAAATACGAATCCTGGTCACGCAATATGAAGGTGCCGGCTTCAGAAAAACTTGCGGACCTGGCCGCACCCGTCTTCGAAGTCGCTAATCCTCTAAATGTCTTCAAACCCCTTTCGCCCAGGAGCCAGAATAATTCCTCCGGCGACTCATCGTTGATCTTAAATGCTGGTTCGTTAAAAAGAGCCGCGGCAATTCCGAGAAGGTAACCGTGGTCCGCGGCCGAGTGGGAAGCAATCGGCATCACTTGTCCGTTATCACTATCGCCAATTAATGGCGCTTGCCCGTCGGGACGCAGATAGGTGTGTAAGTATTTGATCATGGCGTGAAGCTTCTGCCAGTATTCATCTTCGATTTCAATGGTGTTCGCGCGGCAGAGAATGAAGGAGTACAGGAAGAGTTCCAGGACGAAGCGGTGATAGCCGGTCGAGGATTCATAGTGAGCTCCGTCGGGAAGGACTTGCTTATCCATCTCCCGCAGCATCTCTCGCAAGCCAAACGTCCGCCATTCATCCGCTTGCTCGAGTTCCGGCAAACAAACTCCCAGCCAGAGCAAACCGACTACGTCGGAAAGGTAATGGTTGCTCGTAGCTATATATGAAAACTCCAGATGACCTCGGATGTACCGGCCGTGCTGCTCAAACAGCCTGAGCATCATCGACAGACGTTGTTCAGTTAGGTTTGTTGCGCCACGCAACAACTGAAACGCGGCGAGCAGATTCATTGCTCGTAAGGCCACCTCCATCGCACAGTTCCAATTGGGACCTAAGCCCGGCCAATTCTGATCTCTCCATCCCTTCACCTGGACAAAAAATTCTTCCGCGAAACCTTCGTCACCAGTAATTGCATAAGCCCGCCCCAGACTTATCAGATGCCCCATACGATTCAACTCCCACAGAACTCTCATGTCCGCACCGGGGGCATTCGTGAGCGAGACATCGGCATGGTGGTGAAGCGGCCACTGAGCGCCTGAAACAGGATCGCGCAGCCATTCGATCTTTTCGTCGAAACGCAATTCACCGTAACCAAGCAACGGCCAACGGTGATCGGCAACGATCCCGCGCGCCTTATCCAGCAACGCCGAAGTGCCGGCGGGAAACTCTAGGCGCTGAAGTTCTGATAATCTCTCACCAGGGATTTCAAGCGCGGAGAAGACTCTCGGCATGGAACGGGACCGGAAGTGTTCAAGTAGTTTCGGCGTTGGCATGTTGGCGAATTCGCGAGAAAGATGAACTCGGCCGACGCCAGGTCTTTCAAACGATTGGGACCAGCGCTCGTAACGACTTCGCAAGGCCACACATCCGCGTCTACTTATCTCGAACAAGGCCGCTCGCGGGCTGACCTGGCCTCGGAAAGCGTGTTTGATTCTTCGCGCAATGGTCATCGAGTAAGTGTAAATCCGTAGACGTCCTGATGGTCGTCCCACCCGCGTGCGCGGAAATAGACTTCTCCGAAGCCGATCTCCGCAGCCGCTCGGCGGATCCACTCGGGCGAAGTCAAAGAAATTCCGTAGTCGCTGGCACCGGGATAGTCAGCGAAACCAAAACCTTCTTTACGGTAGGCTGCTATGATTGGCGCGACGTTCTCGGCAGAAATTCCGTATTCAAACTCCTCGTCCTGTAGTCGCTGAATCACACGCTCGCCGTGTGCGGTCAAGATGAGCAGCCCATCAGGCTGGAGGTGGCGCGCAAAGGCCCCCAGCACCGCTCGTATCCCGGTGTCATTCAGGTGGGTAACGAGGGAACCACACCAGATAAGATCGAATTGTCCTCCGGCTGAGAACTGATCCAGATTCTCGGAGTAAACCGCTTCAGCACCAAACACCCTGGCGCAGAAATCGACTCCTTTTCGATCCAGATCAGACGCAGTCATCTCAGCTTGAGGAAACCGCCGCACCAGAAATCGCAAAACGCGACCGTGCCCACAAGGCAGATCCAGAATTCTTTCTACCGATCCAAGCTGCGCGGCATCGATTGCTTCCTCAATGGACCGTATGGCAGAGAGCCCGACTTTGTAGTAATGCGCGCCGTCTCCGGTGTACATCCCATCGCCCGCTGAAATCCTGGTTTCTACCAGCCTGAGCAGCGAACGTTCTTGCGCCTCCAACGCCGGGTCAGCGAGTAGACGTTCCTTTTGTCTACGGGTCCTGCCAGGTAAGGTTCTTAGCCAGCGGCGCACTGCCCCCAGATGCGAATGAAGGCTTCGCGGCAGCAGGCCTTTCAGTTTGTGGATGTAATCCATGCCCGCTCGGAAAGTGCGACTTGACGCGTGTCTTTAGCCTAAACGTCTTCAACCGGGCGCTGGACCCGCACTGTTACTTAGGAGGCTTAGTGATGAAAACTTGACCCGGTGAAATTCGCATATCTTGAAATTTTGAACAGCGCTGCGGCGGCTTACCAAGATCAGGCGCGTAATGTCGGCCATGCCGCATTCATCCACGAGTTCCTTTATGAAACCTACCAAGCCATAATCATGGCTGCGAAACTGCCGCCCGTTAATGACCCTCTTAAGACCAATGATGAACTTTTGTGCGAATGGGACGCGGGTGACCAACGTGCTTCGGTAAAGCCGGGCCATCAACGATCTGAAATGAAAAAGTCCAGGACTAAATCCGTTTACGCGGCGCGGCTGGAAACTGACTCCGTCAAACCAACTATCCCAATAACCCGTGCTCCAATCCTCAATCACATATAACCCGCCGGGCTTAAGGTGATTGTCGAAGAGGTGCCAGAAACTAATTCGAGTAAGCTCACCAATGTGCGAGCAGTCGTCAATGATTACATCGAAACCATCAGGGGCCGTTTCCGCACCAATCCGATCCAGGAGGCTGGTGTCCTGCTGTTTGCCGGAATAGGTGCGAATTCTTCCGCTAGGGTCTTCGAGTTGGATAGGATTCAGGTCAAGACCGACAATCAGGCCCTTCGGGAAGTAGTCCGCGCCAGAGCAGCAGCGAGCCGCCTTTGTACACACCAAGTTCTAGCAGGCGCACTTCCCGATCCTGAAGCCTGGCGAAATACTCCTCGTAGTTTCTTAAGTAGTGTTTATGTAGCGCCTTATCGGTATCGTAACTGCTCGCGTCCAGCCCCTTACTCAACTTAGCCCTCACTGATCAACCTTTGTACGTTTCCTCGCTGCTAAATCCGGCAGATTATCACACCACGACCGCTGGAGCTGCTCGTCGCATCAACCGCAGATGTTCGCAGAAAGTGTCATGGTCGGCGGGTTATCGAAAATCAAGCATTGATTAGCGCATTTGAATCTTTTTCTTAATGATCGCTCGCACTGAAGTCAGAATATGACAAATACTCACCACACTTTCTGGCTCGGACTTGAGCCTGACTTCAACTCAATCGCTGGGTTTTCGTAAATAAAAGATCGCCTGATCACCTTCCTCATGCTTATTTAACTCAGTGGCTTTCCTCGCAAACTCCATGATCTGCTGTGCTGAAAATATGGAATTCTGCGGGTTGACGAAATAGGAACGCTCGTCCATTAAAGGAATATCTAATAGGTACTGTTCGCTTGCCCAAAACTGAACTGCCGTCGAATCAAATGCCACCTCGGCTACTTCGAATCCCGCTTCCGCTGCCAGGTTCGAAAACGTCTGGCGCGAAAAGATAAAAAGGTGGCGTGGTGCATCGAGCGCTACCCACGCTGTCCGGTATCTTTCCCATGCATGACCAACAAGTGGAATACGAATGATGGCCCACTGACCTTTTTTAAGCAGCCGGCCGATCTGCTGCAGGATATGACGAGGCTCTGGAACATGTTCAAGCGAGTGGCTCGCTATGATTAGATCAAAGCCCGCCTCGAGTTCGTCTAATTCTGCCCTGAGTATCCGGACCCCATTACCGTAAGTAATAGCGCTTTCTAGAAATGGATCTACTCCGATGAGGTCTGTAAAACCAAACTCACGCAAGCTCAGCAGAGTTGTACCGGAGCCACATCCTACGTCAAGAATTTTGGAGTTCAGGTTGAGCGAGAGGTAAAGGGCGGTGTCTTTGAGATATTCTGGAAACCCGACTGTCATTCGCCTCATGTTTTCGGCAACGTAGCGGCCCAGAAGGTTGTGACGGACACCGGTTGCGTTGCGTTTGCAGTAATAGTCCGCGCTACTTCGCCGCAGAAAAGCGCCCACGCGTTTTTTGAGACGCGCTGGCAGCGTTGCCGGCGATTGCCCCATCGGCTCGTTAGCAGGCTGAAACGAATAATAGCTGGCCGGATAATAAGATTTGAGTTCCGGCACTTTATAAATCTGAAGGGTTCCGCAATGACTGCATTCGATATATTCAAAGGAGTCTCGAGTTCCTAAAAACATTTCCCGGACGATGTGTAATATGTTCCCCGCGCAGTTTCCGCAAATCCGGCAAGTCAAAACATTGCTGATCCCTTTACCCATTTTGTGCTCCGTCAGACTAGCAAGATCTAAGGTTGGCGGGTTTCAGAGTATCAGGAAGAGCACTCTCTGGTGCGGATTATTGGGGACTATGAGAATCGTTGGCAAACTCTCTGGCTATCGACCTACCTTGACGCTGTTGCGCGGTGTGCCTAGACTGGCGCTTCGGAGTAACACGAGGAATGCGGCGCCTTAGTTGGTAATGGTCGTGAAATTCGCGACCGAGTATAAACCGCTCCCTCAAACGAAGTACGATTTTCTAACGTCCGCACACCGGAACTGAACACATCAGCAAAAAATAGCGTTCCAATATCGTCGATGGATGATCCACTGATCCTGATCGACGCCGATGAAATCGAATCAGGGTTACATCTGCGCGAACTCTGGGCCTATCGTGAACTGCTCTTCTTCCTCTCCTGGCGCGATATTAAAATTCGGTACAAGCAAACACTACTGGGTGCGGCCTGGGCAATTGTTCAACCTCTCTTTGCAATGCTGCTATTTACACTAGTGTTCGGAAAATTGACTCGAATGCCATCGGACGGTATTCCTTATCCACTCTTCGCATACGCTGGTCTTCTACCCTGGACGTTCTTCGCAAATGCGGTTACAAACAGCGGCAATAGTTTGGTCGGCAGCACTAGCCTGATTACCAAAGTCTTTTTCCCACGAGTAATCATTCCCGCCGCTGCGGTTGCCGCCGGATTGCTGGATTTCGTAATCGCTTTCCTGTTGCTCATCCCGCTGCTCATCTACTATCGCATACCTCTAAGGTGGTCGCTATTGATGCTGCCGCTGTTCACCATTCTAGCAACGCTGCTCGCGCTGGGCGTTGGAATGCTACTGTCTGCCCTCAACGTGAAATACAGGGACGTTCGCTATGCTCTCCCATTTCTCATACAAATGTGGCTGTTCGCCTCTCCCGTCATTTACCCGTCGAGCCTTATCCCGGAACAATGGAGATGGCTCTCAATGCTCAACCCAATGACCGGAATAATTGAGGGCTTTCGCACCTCAATGTTTGGAACGACCTTCGACTGGATGGCAATCCTTTTCTCAATCGTCATAACGTTGTCCCTCGTCGTTAGCTCAGCGTATCTATTTCGTCGTGTGGAGGACAGTTTCGCGGACATTATCTGACCGATGATACCGATCATACTAGTTGAGAATTTGAGCAAATGCTACAGGATCGGCTCTCGGCCGGCCCATAACAGCTTGCGCGACATGGTGGCGGAATTAATCCGCTCACCTTTCCATCGACTGCGTAGTGGCAACAGATCGGCAGATGAAACGATCTGGGCGCTCAAAGATATCAATTTCGAAGTCATGCCCGGTGAAGTGGTGGGCATTATCGGGCGCAACGGGGCGGGCAAATCAACCCTGCTCAAAATTCTGTCGCGCATTACCCGACCCACGAAGGGACGCTTCTCACTAAATGGACGCGTGGGAAGTCTTCTCGAAGTCGGTACCGGATTTCATTCAGAACTGACGGGCAGGGAAAACGTTTTTCTCAACGGAGCTATTCTCGGGATGAGCAGAAAGGAGATTGGGAGCAAATTTGACGAGATCGTCGCTTTTGCCGAGACCGAAAAGTTTCTGGATACTCCAGTAAAGCACTACTCTTCCGGTATGACGGTACGGCTAGCATTCGCGGTTGCTGCTCATCTGGAACCGGAGATCTTAATCGTAGACGAAGTTCTTGCAGTTGGAGATGCTCTCTTTCAGAAAAAGTGTCTGGGCAAAATGAGCGAAATCTCCGAAGCTGGCAGGACTGTGCTTTTTGTGAGCCACGATATTAGCGCTGTTAACGCTTTGTGCGAACGAGCTATCCTGTTACACGAGGGCTCGATCGCGATGAGTGGCCCGACCCGCGAGGTGGCTGCCTACTATCTGGACCATGCTAACAAGCTTTACTCTCCTATCACCTGGATCAAGTTCCCCGAAGGCAAAAGCAAAGAAATTGAACTAACGGCAGTAACCATCGCTCAGCGTGGCGCCCAGACGAATATCATTGACTGCCGTGAGCCTTTCACCGTAACCATCGAATATGAGAATAAAAAGGCAGTGCGCAATTCGCGTTTTTTCTTGCTGGTTAGAAATGAGAAGGGCGAGCCACTATTTACCAGTTCCGATTATGACCTCCTCAGCGACGTGGCCATAGACCGAAGACCGGGAAAGTTTGTTAGTACAATTTCTCTTCCTGGTGGGTTATTTAAGACCGGAAGCTACTACGGGACTGTGGGCGCAGACATAAAATACGAACGGATTATCTTCGCCGAGAACGACATTTTCCACTTCGACGTTTTCGAATCCGGCGATGATACCCACGCCGTAAGGCACACGCGCGTGGGCATTATCGCTCCCCTTCTACCCTGGCACACCACGGCGAAGGAATCACAAAACTCGTAAGGCTGATAAAAACTCTTGAGTCGAACTACACGCAGCCTTCGGAACAAGCTTAGCCTTTCCTCCAAACTTTTCTTGAAGCGCCTTTTCGCCGGGCTCGTTCGTCCGTTTAAAACTGCCAGCGCACATTCCGTACTAAAACAACAAGCGGTGCCACCTTGGAATACGGATGATCTCTTGCGTGTTACGGACGCGTTGTCACGCAAACGACCTTTGGATAAGCAAGCAAGCGAGATTCAGACGTCCATTATCATCCCGGTTTTCAACAAGGTAGATTTCACCTTCCTGTGCCTTCGATCGCTTTTTCAGGAAATCGACTTGACCACAACTGAAGTCATCGTCGTGAACAATGCCTCCACCGATAAAACCAGCCAGGTCCTTGCTCACTTCGGCGACTTGATTCGCATAATCGACAATGTTGAGAACCAAGGCTTCGTTGACGCGTGCAATCAAGGTGCCTCCGCTGCCTTGGGAGAGTATCTGCTCTTCTTGAATAACGACACCATTGTGCAGGCGGGTTGGTTGGGGAATCTCCTGGATACTGTGAAGAACGATTCGTCGGTGGGGGCCGTGGGGTCCATGTTTCTCTATCCCGACGGAAGAATTCAGGAGGCCGGGGGGATCATCTGGAAAACCGGAGAAGCTTATCACTACGGTTGGGGAGAATCACCGACGGAGAGAAAGTACAATTTCACTCGCGAAGTTGATTACTGTTCAGCGGCTTCTCTGCTGGTGAGGAAGAGCTTGTTCGACAAGCTGGGTGGCTTTGACCGGCGCTATGCTCCAGCCTATTACGAAGATGTCGACCTTTGTTTCGGCATCCGCTCGCTGGGACACAAAGTTCTCTTTCAACCCCTGTCGAGAGTTATCCACTACGAAGGTGTCACCGCGGGACGCGACACAGCGGCAAACACCAAAACCTATCAGCTTATTAATCGAAAGAAGTTTGCCGAAAAGTGGCGTGAGGCTCTAAACAAACAGTTCGAAAATGATCCGGCCTCAGCTCCCGAAGCAGCGAATCGTAAACCAGGGCCACAGATCATTGTCTTTGACGACCGGGTCCCGACGCCCGATCGCGACGCCGGCAGTGCCCGAATTGTGAATATCCTGAAGTCGCTGGCTCGAATCGGCAAACCAGTCTTTGTTCCTATGAAACCTCTTCCGGAATCCGAGCAGTTTTTGTGGAGAGAGGGAATCGAAACCGCTAACATAGTTGACTACGTCCGGTTAATCAAAAACCGGACCTTCCGAGTAGCTATTCTGAGTCGTCCGGAGGTGGCAACGGGGTTGCTACGTTCGATCCGGCGGGCAGATCGAAAGACCAAGATAATCTTCGATATGGTGGATGCTCACTTCGTCAGATTGGGGCGAGAGCTCGAGGTCACAGGGATTCAGAAACTGGCGCTTGAAGCGCGCCGGTCCAAAGATCGTGAGCTGGCGTTGGCCCGCGCAAGCGACCAGGTGTGGTGCGCTTCAGAGGCAGACAAGAAAGCGATTTCCTCTGCTGTTACGGAAGAGCGGCTCGTGGTGATCCCCACCATCCACGCCCTACAGGATCGCGGGAGGCCGCCTGAGGAAAGAGAAGGCTTGCTATTCATCGGACACTTAAGTCATAGACCGAACAGCGATGCCGTAAACTACTTCATGCGAGAGATCTACCCGCTGATCAAGCAGCGTCTTCCGTCAGTAACGTTTCATGTCGTCGGCAGTGGTGCATCTCCTGAGATCGAGGCCTATAACTCCGCTACTGTGAGAGTCATGGGTTACGTTCCTAATATCAATCCTCTGCTTCAGAGTGCTCGAGTCTTCGTAGCTCCTTTGCGTTTCGGCGCCGGGGTAAATGGGAAGATCGGAGAGGCTTTGTCCTACGGAGTGCCAGTCGTTACCACCTCGATTGGCGCCGAGGGCATTGGATTGACATCCGGGAAGAACGCGATGATTGCTGACGACCCCGAGGATTTTGCGAATAGCGTGTTACAAGTTTACCGGGACATGGATCTTTGGCATCGCCTTTCGGAATCCGGCTACAAGCACATTGAAAATCATTTCACCCCCCAGGTCGTCGACCAGAAGATTGGGGACAGTTTGAAGAAATTGGGTGTATGGGGACCTGCTTGAGCCTTGCGAACTACTTTTCCTGCAGGGCGTCGAGGATACGATTAGCGGTGTTTCCATCCCAGAGCGGGGGTACGCGGCGATTTGTATTCAAAGAGCCGTTGAGCGCGGCGAAAGCGGCAGTGGTAATTTTTTCGCGATCAGTGCCCACGATCGTGTTGGTCCCCAGTTCCACCGTTACTGGACGCTCAGTATTCTCGCGCAGAGTGAGACAGGGAATTCCGAGCACCGTTGTCTCTTCCTGGAGGCCTCCAGAGTCAGTCAACACCAGCCGCGCGTGGCTATAAAGACCGAGGAAATCGAGGTAGCCTAGTGGCTCCGTCAACCGCAGACCCTTGGCTCTTTCAATTCGGCTCCCAAAGCCAAACTCTGCGATTGTCTTTCGTGTTCGAGGATGAACGGGAAAAACTATGGGCAACTGCTCGCTGATTTCTTCCAGCGCATCCATAATTCGTCCCAGTGTGTCCCGGTTATCGACATTTGATGGCCGGTGAAGCGTAAGCACCGCATAATCCCGATCCGAAACTGCGAGATCTCGTCTGATCGCCGACTCTTTAGCGCGGGCGAGTTGCTTGAAGAGCGAGTCGATCATGACATTCCCCACGAAGCGTATTCGCTCCTCGGGAATTCCTTCTGTGCGAAGATTCTCAGCAGCATCTTCCGAGGGGGTAAACAGAAGATCGGAGATCTGATCGGTCAGCAACCGGTTGATCTCCTCCGGCATGGTACGGTCGTGGCTGCGCAAACCAGCCTCTACGTGGCCAACTTTCACGCCTAGTTTGGCGCAAACCAGTGCGCACGCGAAGGTGGAATTCACATCGCCAACAACCAGCACCCAGTCTGGCCTCTCCCGCATCACTACTGGCTCAAACTGCACCATCACGGCCGCGGTCTGCGCGGCGTGGGTGCCGGAGCCTACGCCGAGATAGACATCAGGTTCCGGCAGATTCAGATCCCGAAGGAAAGCTTCGGACATCATCGAGTCGTAATGCTGACCCGTATGAATAACAAGCGGCGTGAACTGTTTCTCACGCCGCTTCATCGCTTCCACAATCGGCGCGACCTTCATGAAATTTGGGCGCGCGCCGACGACATTTATTACTTTGAGCATGAGTTGTAGGCGCGTCCCTCGGTGGGCGCCCTTAGTTACGCCCGCGTGGGGCGCCCACCGAAGGCCGTCCCTCCATTAACTACAACCGAATTATACGTGCCGTACTGTCGCGGCGGAGGTCGCCATTGAGCGCGTTGCGAGTATCAACTATCAGCGGCGCCAAGAGGCAAACCCGGCTGTAGTCAATCCCGCTATGATCGGTGACAATCACGAGGCAATCGGCCGCGCGCAGTGCTTCGTCAGTCAGAGGTTCTGAAGCGAGCGGAGCCCCGCCTCCTTCGGTGTGTGAGTCATCGAAGCGTATCTCCTTAACGAAAGGATCGTGGTAATGCACCTCTGCACCCTTGGCACGAAGTCGGTCAATGATTGAGAGCGCGGGGCTCTCCCTCACATCATCGATGTCTTTCTTATAGGCCACGCCCAGCACCAGGATGTGCGAACCATTCATGGCTTTGCGAGCATCATTTAGACCATCTGAGACTAACTGCACCACGTGATCGGGCATGCGCGAGTTGACCTCTTCCGCGAGACCAATGAAGCGCGAATCGAATCCGTGCTGCCGTGCTTTCCATGAGAGGTAGTGCGGATCGAGAGGAATACAATGACCGCCAATTCCCGGTCCGGGGTAAAAAGGCATAAAGCCAAAGGGCTTAGTGGCCGCCGCGCGAATCACTTCCCACGTGTCGATGTTGAGCGCGTAACAGAGCCGCGCCATTTCGTTGGCCATGCCGATGTTTACCGCCCGGAAAGTATTCTCGAGCAGTTTCGCCGTTTCGGCTACGCGCGCTGAACTGACCGAGTAGACGTCCTTGACGATTTGCGAATAGAGAAACGCGGCGACCTCGGTTGAGTCAGGCGTAACGCCGCCGACCACCTTGGGAATGTTATGAGTCTGAAACTGCGGGTTGCCGGGATCTACTCGCTCAGGTGAAAACGCGAGCAGAAAATCCTCATCGAGTTTTAGACCGGTCTCTTCAAACATCGGTAGCAGCACTTCATTAGTAGTGCCCGGATAGGTGGTCGATTCCAGAATGATCAACTGTCCGCGGCGCAACCGCTTTTTAATCTCTTCTGCTGCGGCCAGGATGTACGAGACATCGGGCTCTTTAGTCTTACGCAGCGGTGTGGGAACGCAGATGATGAGTGAGTCGCAGTCGCCGAGGTGGTTAAAATCAGTCGTGGCCGTCAGAAGCTTGTCATCGACCAAACGCTTTACAGTCGCATGAGCGACATCGCCGATGTAGGATTGGCCGGAATTGATTTGTGCGGCTTTGTTCGCATCGACTTCAAATCCAGTAGCCTTGTATCCCTTGCTGGCAAACTCAACCAACAATGGTAAGCCGACATAGCCCAGGCCTATTACTCCGACCTGTGCACGTTTGGCACTAATTAGGGTGGTTATTTGTTCCGAGATCATCTAGAGGGTTTTCCTTGTCTTCCTTGAGAGGGATCGGCGGGATCGCTCGCGTTCGCAAGTCATACGCCAGGCAAGCAAGACTAGGGGAGCGCAGCACGCAGTGTCAAGGCAAGGCTTTTTTTTCGGTAGTGGGTGTCCTGTTCATCCTTCCATCCAGATCCGCCGCTTTTCAACACTGAGGCGACTATCCAACCCTAGCCAATTTCCTCATCTTGAGGTTCAGTTCAAGGTTCAGTGCTAAAGCATCTGAAGTTCACCAATCCAAAACTTTTCTTGACAGCCAGGCATCAACACGATATCCCTCACTCACTATGAGCGACCGCGCTGGTGATTCTTCGGGCAAACTCGTTCGCGGTCTGAGTCGACTCGACGCCACGATGATTGTGGTCGGCTCAATGATCGGCTCCGGCATCTTCATCACTTCGGCTGAATCCTCAAGGCTGGTAGGCGCGCCTGGATGGCTGCTCGCCGCCTGGGCGCTGGCAGGCGTGCTCACCATCACGGGCGCGCTGTGTTGCGCAGAACTCGCTGCAATGTGGCCGCGCGCGGGCGGACAGTATGTTTTTCTGCGCGAAGCCTACGGTCCCTCGATCGGTTTTCTGTTTGGCTGGTCGCTCTTTTTGGTTATTCAAACTGGAACAATAGCGGCGGTTGCGGTGGCTTTCGCTAACTTCATGGGGGTGCTGACCGATCGCGTATCAAGCGACAGTTATCTCATCGCGCCTTACGCCATCGGGGGCTACGCAATCAGCCTCTCGACCCAACAACTTGTTGCAGTAGTAATGATTCTACTTCTTACAACTGTCAACACTCGCGGCCTCCAAACCGGAAAGTTGATTCAAAACACTTTCACTTTCACGAAGACGGCTGCCCTGCTGGGTTTGATCGTGATAGGTCTCTTTTTGGGTTGGAACGATCAGAGCGCCGCTTACACTTCCTCCTGGTGGAAGCCCTGGGAAAATGGCTGGAAGCCGGATGTTGCCCAACTCGGGTTTGGAGCCGCGACTCAGGGTACGCTAGTCCCGGCGCTCGTCATGCTACTCGGCCGGGCAATGGTAGGACCACTCTTTGCCCAATCGGCCTGGAACAACGTTACCTTTACCGCCGGTGAAGTGCACGACCCAGGTCGCAATTTACCGCGCGCACTTTTGTGGGGGTGTGGCCTGGTCGTGGGGCTCTATCTGCTCGCGAACCTCGCCTACATCGTGACCCTGCCGCTCTCTGGGATTCAAAGCGCACCGCAGAATCGAGTAGCAACAGCGGCAATGCAGGCTATCCTAGGCCCCCGCGGAACCATTCTGATGGCCATTGCAATTATGATTTCCACGTTTGGCTGTAACAACGGTCTGATTCTGGCAGGGGCACGCGTCTACTACGCCATGGCTCGGGACAATTTATTCTTCAAACGCGTAGGCACTCTAAATTCCCTCCACGTGCCCGCCACTGCTCTCATCGCGCAAGGGATCTGGGCCGCGCTTCTGACCCTGCCTCGTACTGTTACAACTAATCCGCAGACAGGTGCGGTTAGCTACGGCAACGTCTACACACAACTGCTCGAATATATTGTTTCGGCTGATTTGGTTTTCTATATCCTGATGGTAGGAGCAGTGATCGTGATGCGGTACAAGGCTCCACAACTCGAACGGCCGTACCGTACTTTGGGCTATCCGTTCGTGCCGATAATCTACATCGTTATTGCCGTACTCTTCGTTCTTGACCTGGCGTACCTGGCACCTTCAACCTCGGGCATCGGCTATCTCATCGTTCTCACCGGCATTCCGATCTACTTCCTCTGGCGCCGCAGCGCTGCTGTGAAGCATTGACCGCGTAACCGACATAAACGATTGGCGCCATACGAACCTGTTTCCATTTTCCATTTATCGTTTGTCATTTACTTAAGTGTGCGCGCGGTTTTTAGTGAGACAGCGATTTTACACAGGTCTTTATTCTCCTTGTGCATGTCGGCGAGCAATTCCATTTTCATCATTCGGCTCCGCTCAATGATCCGAAGCCAGATAGACGTTTCATTCAATTCCTTGAGAACAATTCTTAACTTGTGGACAAAATCAGCATAGCTTTCTGCTCCTCTCGCTTCACCGTAGTTTGGGGCTGGTGATGTCCCAGATCTTAGAATCTGTCCTCCGATGTGTTTCCCTGCGGGAGTTCGAGGTAAGCTCGTCGAAAGTCTGACGATGCGAACCGCAAAATCAATTAATCGCTCCTCTAATTTATCCGCGCTCGATTGGTAGTTGTTGTTTAGCAACTGGGGGTCCTTAGGACCCGACCGGAAACTATTAACGCCGGCATGAGATCTATCGTTGCCAGATTGAGGGACGTCTTTAGTTCTGTTCGCCATCTGTGAGGTCCGCTTCCGAGGATGTGAGGATCCTCTGCTGTCATGATACCTCCCTCGCGGCAAATGACAACTGAGAAATGTCAAATGACATATGGAAAATCATAGAAAATATGGGAAATAAATCCTGCTAGTTACTGGCTTAACGATTGGTTCGTCGTTACTTGATCCACTCATCCGCAATTTCGGTTTCGACTTTCACCGGCACTGTCTTCAAGTATTCCTCGCCGGCGGCACACATTGCGTGTTCCACTTTCAGGGCAATCTCCTCAGCTTCGTCGGCATCGGCTTCCACCACAATTTCATCGTGGATGATGTTAACTATCCGGGCGGAGGTATCGCGCAATTCATCTTTCAGGAGACGCAGAGCGCGTTTTAGTATGTCGGCGCTGGTGCCCTGGATGGGAGTGTTCTTGCCGTTCCGCTGGGTCATGGAAATCTGCTGCCGGTCATTTTCATCATAACGAAAACGCACCAGCCGTCCCGAAGCTGTCCTCGCCTGCCGCTCGTTGACCGCCCGGTTAGCGGCCTCGCGCAAATAACTATCAAGTCCCCGATAGGTGGCGAAGTACTTCCGCAAAACGTTTTCGGCTTCAGGCACGCTCAACCCGGTCATTATCGAAAAACGCTGGGCGCCAATCCCATAAACTACTCCGAAGTTTAGTCGCTTGGCGAAATCGCGCTGGTCCTTTGAAACCTGGTCGAGGGGCACATTGAAAACTTGAGCGGCGGTAACGCGATGCAGGTCGGCGCCGGAATCGAAAGCGTCGATAAAGCCGCGATCGCCGGAGAACTCAGCAAGGATACGCAGCTCAATTTGCGAGTAGTCTGCTATTACCAGTCTTCGTCCAGTAGGATAGCCGCTGAAGCAACGGCGGTATTCCGTAGCATGCGGTACTTGTTGAATGTTGGGATTGGTACAGGAGAATCTACCGGTGGGCGCGCCGATCTGTCGAAAGTCCGCGTGCAAGCGGCCGGTGGCGGGATTGATCAGATCAATCATGTTCTGACCATAGCTAGTCAGCGCCTTTTGCACCGTGCGGTACTCCAGCAATGTGGCGATCACCGGATATGCGACTGCGAGCGGCTGAAGTTTCCAATTGCGAGTTGAATCGGGGACAGGTATGCCCAAGCGTTCGAGCGCATGGGTAAGTTGCTGGTGAGAGTCCAGATTTATATCGTCCCGCTGCGGCCCACCAAAGAGTGAGCCTTGCGACGACTCTTCCGCCAGAATTACCTGCAGCTCTTCCGCCAGCTCGCCGCGCCTCTTTTCGACGATTGCCAATTGTTCGAGCCAACGATCCTTGTGCATGTAAAACCCGGCCAGCTCGATATCAGCCACCGGCATGACACACTCAAATTCCAATTGAGCGCACTTGATTAGGGCTTCAGCCTTCAGCCGGTCGATTAGCTTCTCCCGCAATGGCAGCAGGACGGCCGCGTCACGCGCCGCGTATTGCAACTGCGCTTCCGACAATTCAAAGCTCCAATTGCTCAAGCGCTCAGTCTTGTCAACCGACTCATTCAAGTAGCGAGCAGCAACTGTGTCGAGTCCGTGGCGCTCTTCGATGTCACCCGCGGAGATCAGTTGACTGGCAAGCAGCGTATCGAACAATCCGACAATATCCACGCCGAGGTTATGCTTGATGAACTTGGCGTCAAACTTTGCGTTGTGGGCAATTTTGATTGGACGCGGCGCCTCGAGCAGTCGTTTTATCGGCCGCAGCGCTTCGTTATGCGTAAGCTCTCCGGCGCCACCATTTGCAAAAGCATCGACATCGATGATCTGCACGCCATCCTGGCCGGCGAGTTGAATCAGACGCAGGCGACCGGTGTAAGGGTCCAGCTCGGTAGTCTCGGTATCAAGTCCAATTGCCGATTGCGCGTTGAGGGCGTTCACTGATTTGCGCAACTCTTCCTCAGTCTTAATTACTTTAAAGTTCGTGTTCATCAAACGAATTAACCGGCGATCAATCTCTTGAGCATCAGAATCTGACTCTTATGTTGCGCCTCATGATTCTTTTCATCTCTCCACTTTCGCCACATTGTAGGGGCGTCCCTCCGTGGGCGCCCCAAGGTTTGGTACAAAATTTTGAAAAGGTCCAAGGCTAACCCCCAGAGGTCTAAGGTTAACCCCCAGAGGTCTGTGGCCCATCATGGGGCGCCCACAGAGGAACGGCCCTACAATTCTAAGCGGGCTGAGCTCGCGGTGGTGATTTCACCAGAATGAACATCAGCACGGCCGCGGTCGCGCCCAACGCGCCACTAACGAGAAACGCAGTCGCCGGTCCCCACCAGGTCCACAAAGCACCCATCAGCAGCGACGCCGGCAGCACGGTGATGCCGAACGCAAGATTATACAGACCGTACGCGGTGCCACGCTGTTCCGGTCTTACCAGATCTGCAACCAGGGCTTTCTCAGCCCCTTCGGCAAGTCCAAAATAGATTCCGTAGACTAAGAATAGTACCCAGACAGAGATCGCGTGTGTCACGAACGCGAACCCGATATAAACAGCCGCGTAGAGAATCCAGCCCGATACAATCAAACGACGCCGGCCCAGTCTGTCTGAAAGATCGCCACCGATGAGCGAACTTACTACTTTGCTTACGTGCAGCATGGCCCAAAGCAACATGATCGTAGTAACCGAAAAGCCGAGAGTTTGCGCACGAAGCAAGAGAAACGCGTCTGAAGAGTTTGACAGCGTAAAGAGGGCAACGATAACTAGAAAGCGTTTGAAGTTACCATCGAAACCGCGCAAAGAAAGACGCGGGGGTGCCGAGAAGGGACCACTGTTAGCGTGCACTTTTGTTCCGGTCTCGCGGACAAAAAATGCGGCAACGATCACAGCAGCGAGAGCCGGAAGCGAAGCGATAAGAAAAACCCTCCTGTAATCATATGCCTCAGGAGAATCATGGTCAGCAGCAAAGAGCCTCAGCAGCAGATAGCCAATGAGTGGGCCTATGACGGCACCCGCGTGATCCATTGCTCGATGGAAACCAAAAGCGAGTCCGCGTTCCTCCGGTGAGACAGTATCAGCGATCAGCGCATCACGCGGCGCGCTGCGGATGCCTTTGCCAACCCGATCAGTCAGCCGTATGGCGAACACCTGATACCAACTGGTTGCGAAAGCCAGCAAAGGACGAACCAGGTTGGCCAGCGAATAACCAAAGACGACGAATACCTTTCGCCTGCCGCGGCGATCACTAAAGTATCCGGAAAAGAGCTTGAGTAGACTTGAGACGGATTCTGCCGCCCCTTCAATCAGTCCCACAACTGCGGGAGAAGCACTGAGAGTCAGATAGAGAAACGCCGGCAAGAGAGGATAGATTATTTCGCTTGAGGTATCGTTTAATAAGCTAACTAAGCTAATTGCGAAGACGTTTCGAGGGAGCTTTCGATAGCGCCGCCAAAGCCCTGGAGTTCCCTCGTCGAGTTTTGTGGGACTTATGCGCGCGTCAAATTGGTCGGCGGCGTCGGTATCGGTTTCCCCCATTGGTTCTCCGCCGTTAGTGAGAAGACGCGCGCCGGGTTGGCTGAGCTGGCTGTCTGTTTTGCTGTGGCTTAGAGGTGAGGCGATTGGTCCACCACCAAAAGAGTCCGCCGCCGATCAAAGCCAGTAGAATCACCCCAACGATCGTCATCCGAACGATCCAACGAATCGCAAGGCGAGCGATCAGGACAAGAATCGCCAACAAGACGGCGCCGCCAATAATAAAGATGGTCGTGGTGTCCATAGAACTTGTGTTCGTCGTCAGTGGTCAGTTGTTTGTGCTTTGTACTTTGTTCTTAGTGGCTGCACTTTGAATTTCTCATCAGCAGTGGTGATACGGCCCGGAGGGCTCAACCTAAATTACACATCCAAGTACAAGCACCAAACACAAAACTGTAACTGACTACTGACTACTTCCTCCGGTAGCTCGAGCGCACCACTGTCTTAATGTTTCCCCGTATGTGAAAGTCGCCTTCGATTTCCACACTCAGCGGATCGCACGCTCGCACAAAGTCCTCGAGAACTACGTTGATCACGTGCTCGTGGAAAATTTTAACGTTCCTGAATGAGTTGATATAGAGTTTCAAACTCTTGAGCTCAACGCAGAGCTCGTTGGGAATATACTCGAGTCGTATGGTGGCGAAATCCGGGAAGTCGGAGAACGGACAGATGGCAGTGAACTCCGGAATTTCGAAGCTGATCTTTATCTCGCGTCCGGGAAATTCGTATAGGAAAGTATCGAGCGGATAAAGCTGCATCTCCTCGCGGGGCGTGGCGCGGATATCAAGGTATTGCTGGTTGGCAATAGTGGTTGGTTCACTTGGCCGCATAAACTGTCCTCGAATTAGCAAAGGATCTTAACCGAGGACTGCCGCAGACGCCAAACTAATACGTTTCGAGAACAAATGGAGGCTACCGGAAAGACCAGGCGGGCGTTGTCATCCTGGCGGACAACGGAGTGCGCGCCTTTCAGGCCGCCCATTGAGGAATCGTCGAAGGCCGGCTAAGTGACAGTACTCTGGCCGCGTCCGAGGGTGAAGAACTTGACCAGTACCAGTCCGGCAACAAAACCGCCAATGTGGGCCATGAAGGCTACACCGCCGCCGGACTGAGGACCGGCCCCGATCACGCCGAAGGCGCTAATTAACTGGAATACAAACCACAGCCCAATCGCAACCACAGCAGGCACGGTGGTTAGCATTCGGAGCATAATGACGCGGACATTTCTCTTAGGATAGAGCACTAAATAACCACCAAGCACACCCGAGATGGCTCCGGAAGCACCGAGGCTGGGAATGAATGGGTTATCGCCAAAGACAAAAGTCGAAATAACGTGGGCGAGCGAGGCAATGAGCCCTGTTAACAGATAGAAGATGATATACCTCGCACGTCCCAGAGCGTGTTCAAGATTGTCCCCAAAGATCCACAGAAACAGCATGTTGCCAAATAGATGCATGATGCTGCCGTGCATGAACATGGAAGTTAGCAGGGTAAGGTAAACCGAACCGGGGGTCGGCTGAAGGTTAATCACTCCCTGCTGATCCCCTACCTCAATTGGGACAGGCCGCGCTATGTCCACTCCAGTTCTTATTTCTTCTGGCACGGTGGAAAACGAATAAGTGAACTGTTCGTTTGTTCCCAGGCTTTGCAGAAAAACGAAGACCAACACATTGATGGCAATAAGTATGTAGTTGACTACGGGAAAGGTGGTTCGGTCGCTGTTGTCGTCGCCGATAGGGAAAATCATTTGTCACCTCTACGGACAGAGTGGGCCAAATCAAACCAGAAAACTATGTCGAAAATCTCTCGCGTCCTATCCTTAGTGGGCACACTTCATCAGCCTGTTTGCTAACTAACCAACCCCCGCGCGAATGATCGCCGGCTCGTGCGGCTTCAAGAGTTCATACCCTTCGGAACGCGCGACGTAAGTTGCGGCCGTGAGATCTCCAGTGACGTTGAGAGTCGTCCGGCACATATCGAGTATGCGATCGACTCCTAGAATGATCGCAATCAGGGCCGGGTTCACACCGATGGTCACGAGCACGCCGATAATGAATGGTATGGAGCCCGACGGCACGCCGGCGGTCCCGATGCCACCCAGTATCGCCAGGTAAACTACCATCAACTGCTGGCCTATCGTAAGGTCAACACCCGCGAGCTGCGCCAGGAAGAGCACCGTGACACCTTCGTAGAGGGCGGTTCCATTCTGATTCGCCGTGGCTCCGACTGTCAGCACAAAACTATTAATCTCC
>JBGTLM010000361.1:0-6234 GCA_041744135.1 Pyrinomonadaceae bacterium | reverse complement strand
CATCCAGAGCTCATTCGGATGCTCGGTGATCCCGGCGATATCCACCTGGCGACTCTCCAGATGGATGAAAAAGAGAACGTAATACGTTACCAAACCCCTCAGTGTCAGCACTTCCACGCTGAAGAAGTCCGTGCCGGCTAGAACCGCCAAATGGGATCGAATGAACTCAGGCCAGCGGCTTGTCTTCCTACGCTCCAGTACCGGCGGTATGCCGTGGCAGGCCAAGATATTACCGACGGTCTGATCAGAGACGTCATTTCCGAGATTGGCCAATGCCCCCACGATCCGATCGTAGCCCCATCCTCGGTTCTCCTCGGCCATGCGCACAATAAAGCTGCTCAAGCGCTTGATCGATACGAGGCCGTCCAACCTTCCGCCGCGCTTCTGACCCATCGAAACTTCTTCGCAACCAGTTTACGGTACCACCCGAGAATGGTATTCGGCATTGCTACGTTCGCGACATCTTCTAAGGCCTTACGGCCTAGCCGATGTGCAATCTCTCCAAGCGTCGCCCGCTCGCCATCCGTCAGCGTCAGACGCCCTTCACCTGGGCTCTGAGGATCCGATTCTCGGCCGCGAGATACTCATTCCGCCGCAATAGTTCCTGATCGACCGTTCCCGTGATATAGGCCAGGATCCGTGCCCAGTCCATGATGACTCCCAACGCCTGCATCATTATTGACTTGGGACGCGATTCTACCCTCGCCTGAGCAACTCAAACAGCGGGGACATAGGAGTTCATAATTGCCGCGTTTTCACGCAGTTCTAATTTTTTGACCCCACGGGCTTGACCATCAATTACATGCGCCAAGATCTCGGGATCCCGACGGTAGACGCGTTACGCGCATATCAAGCGGCATGCCTGGGCATGTGCTACGCCATCGCTGAGTTTTTCGAGGGAGCCCGCGCTAGTCTTGACGGTATCGAGCTCGAGGAGATCCCGCTGGCCGACCTTGCCCACTTTGAAATTCTGGCGCCCAGTTGCTTCGAGGAGCTTAAGGACATCGGCCCCGAGGCTTACGCGGCGAAGTATTGGCCGGACAAGGCCGGGAAGTTCCCTCAAGCGCCTCAGCTTTAAACTTCCCAGATACGGGAAGTTTACCGTGCTATCGATCGGCTGCTAGCTGCTCGCAACGGTGGGCTTCGCTGGTTGAGATTCCTGCGGAAGCTAAAGCTTCTGCCTTTGCTTTCAATTCTTCCCTATCTCGGGAAGAATTGATTGCTCCTGGCGCCTTACCCAATGGCGAATGGTTCGACAGCGACGCCGCAAGGCAGGGGGCGAGGCGACCTATTGGGACGGCCACAACCATATTAGCCATGCGACGGGATCCCCCCCTTAAATCCATGATTGCCATCGTCAGAAACGTCGCCGCGAACGCGACCGCAGCCACCAACCCTACCGTAAACGCTACCTTCATCAGGAGTGGGCTGGCATAGATGATCTCTAGTGGTTCAAACATCGTCGTTCTCCTCCTTGTGACAGCGTAGTTGGGCATAGCCCACCGCGGCTCGCCACTGCTGACCGCCTAATGGTGCTGGAACACCCGATTGTTAGCGTACGGTGCAAGTCAAAACTTGACTGTGGTTCCCGAAAACTCATATGCGTAAATTTGGCGTTAATCTTCACGCCCCGATCTCACGCTGCAAGTCTTAGATAATGATGGTGTAGACCACCGAGATCGGGAACTTCGGTGACCTTGCCTTGATCAGGAGTCTGAACATCCCGTCCCCGAGGTGTGTCCATCTCTAGACCGAGGTGAGTCCTCCACTGATGGTAATAGTCAAAGTAGATCGTGAGGATCCGTTTCAGGTGGCGCTCGTTGAAAACGCTCATGTGGTCCAGGCAATCGCGTCGGATACTACCGATGATCCTCTCCACGTACGGATTTTGCCACGGGTTGCGCGGAGCCGTGATCACCTCTTCGATGAGAAGACTGTGCACGCGATGGCGAAAGCGCTCGCCATAAATCGCATCTCGATCGCGTAGCAAATAGCGGGGTGCGGTCTCCCAAGGAAAGGCCTCAATGATCTGTTGGGCGACCCATTGGTCGGGTTCTCCGTGACATTGAAGTAGAAGCCTCACGACGCTCGTGAGCCAGCACGACAAGGACGTATAAGACTTTGAAGTCAATTGTGGGAACCACGAAGAAGTCGATGGCGACCAAGTCAGTGAGATGGTTGGCCAAGAACGATTTCCAGGTAGGAGACGGTGACTTCGGATGTTTGACTCGATACTTCTCCACGGTCGATTTGCCAACCTCAATACCGAGCTTGCGGAGTTCACCGACGATCCTTGGGACACCCCAGCCGATGTTGGCGCTGGAGAGTTTCCGGATCAGATTTTGAACCTCTTTGGCGACGGGTGGACGGCCTGGTCCTCGACGGTGACTCAGGGCTGCTCAATAGTCACGGAAGGGTTTACACTGCCAGGCAATGACAGTCGCCGGCTTAACTAGCGTCAATTCCTCGCGCCCGGCCTGGCCAGATCCGAGGCCCAGGCCCAGAGTAAGCGGTCCACCGTGCGAAGCTTCGGCCGCGGTTGACGGCTGATACACGTTAAGCTGGTGCCGAAGCATTGCGTTCTCCATCTGCAGTACCGCGCGAGAGCGAAAGCAGGCTGGGGACGTCCAGCTCGGTGGTGGTCACCCCGTCTGTTCGCGCTCCCGCTCGCGCAACTCGATGCGCCGGATCTTCCCGGTCAGCGTCTTGGGCAGCTCGGCGATGAACTCGATCTTTCGCGGATAGGCGTACGCGCTCAACCGCTCGCGCACGAAGCGCTTGATGTCCCCGGCCAACTCGTCCGAGGGCTCATGGCCATCGGCGAGCACGATGAACGCCTTCACCACGTTGCCTTTGACCTCGTCGGGCGAGGCGACGGCGGCCGCCTCGCGCACGGCGGCGTGCTCCAGGCAGGCGGACTCCACCTCGAACGGCCCGATGCGATACCCCGCCGCGATGATGACGTCGTCGGCCCGGCCCGCGTACCAGATGTAGCCGTCCTCATCCATGGTCGCCACGTCCTTTGAATGGAACCAGTCACCGCCGAAGGTCTCGCGCGCCGCCTCATCGTTGTTCCAGTACCCCAGCGGGTAGTGCGGGTTCGATCGGGCGCGCACGCAGATCTCCCCGCGCTCGCCTTGGGCCACCGGCTTCTCGTCCTCGTCGAGGATCTGCACGTCCCAGCCCGGCATCGGCTTGCCCATGGACCCCTCGCGCACCTCCATGAACGGGAAGTTCGCGCACAGCGGATAGGACTCCGTCAGCCCGTAGTAGTCCAGGACGGTGAGCCCGTATTGCTCTCGGAACCAGCGGATGGCCTCGGGGTTCAGCGGCTCGCCCGCGCTGCACACGATGCGGAACTTCTGCGGATAGCGGGTGCCGGCGTCCTCGATTGCCATCATCGCGCGCATCGCCGTCGGCGTGGTGAAGACGTTCGTCACGTCGTTGCGCGACAGGTAGTCCAGCTGCTTGTGCGGATCGAAGCCGCCTTCGCGCTGGTAGACGCACTGCACGGCGCCGAGTCGCCACGGGCCCAGCAGCGGCGAGATGCCCGCCGCCCAGGCCCACTCGCCCATCCCGTGGAATCGCTCCCCGTCGCGCACGTCGTGGCAGTAGATGAACTCCTCGTGGGCCAGGATGTAGCGGTGGGCGTGCACGATGCCCTTTGCTAGGCCGGTCGTGCCGGATGTGTAGTACAGCTGCGCCGGGTCGTCGGCGGCTGTGTCCTCGGAGATGTGGTCCGTCGGGGCGCCGGCGAGGACGCTGTCGTCGAGCACCAGCATGTGCTCCACCAGGGACGCGTCGAACCGCGGCGCGTTGGCGGCGTCGGTGACGAGGACACGGGGCTGGGAGTCGCCGAGCCGGTGGCGGATCCCGTCGTCGCCGTAGAGCACCGACATCGACAGCAGCAGCGCGCCCAGCTTCCAGGTGCCGAAGAAGATCGCGGCGGTCTCAGGCGTGGGAGGAAGCACGACCGCGACGCGGTCGCCCTTGCGCACGCCGTTGGCGCGTAGGACGTGCGCCGCCTTATTCGCCATGTCCTGCAACTCGCCCCACGTGACGTCGCGGCGCAGGCCGTCGTGGCGCTCGTACACCATGGCGAGCTTGTCCCGCGGGTGCTTGTTGCACACGTCCTGCGCGATGTTGTAGCGCTCGGGGACGTCCCAGCGGTGCTTGGCGCAGGCTTCCTCGTAGGACGAAATCGCAGCAGTGCTCATGTGTCTCTCCTTGCCGTGCTCGCCCCCGATTCTTCCCGAAACCGCCGAACCGCATCCGCGTGAGTATCTTCCAATTCAAAGATGAGTCTGAAAGAAGGTAGTAAAGCCTGGCCTCCTAGGGTGAGAGAGTACTGGCCTCAGGGGATACCTGTGGGCCGTCGGGAGGCTGGGCTGTGCGACGACTGTTCATGGATGCGTTGAAAGAGCTTTTGTCGTGCCTTTTGTAACCGTGCGGCGGCTTCATTGTCGCTCATTTGCGAGGCGAACGCATCGAGTTGTTCGAAAGTGACGCTGGGTTTGAGGAAGCGCTCCGCCGTGGGGAGCGACTTGAGCTTCTCATAAGGGGTCATCATCCGCTCATAAGGATAGCGTTTTCTCTGTTTGCCCTTGGCGTCGATGATGAACTCTGGGAAGAAGCAAGGCCGATGGAAGTTGAGGTAGGGATTGAGGTGTTCCTGATTAAACTGATTGATCAACCCCGCGTACTTCTGGGGAATGTGGACATAGCCGAGGTGCTTGCGCACCACCGCGCCGTTTTTGCCTTCCACCAGCGCATTGTCGTTGGTTTTCCGTGCGCGGGACTTGGTGAATTCGATGAGCAATTTGTCGAGCAATTTCGCCACGAGCTTATTCACGCTCCGAACCGTTATCGGAGTGGAAGCCGCGAATGACGAAGGGGAAGGCGTCGAGCAGAGTCTCTAGGGCGGGGAGCAGGAAGGCCTCACTGATGCGTTCGACCGAAGCGACGATTTCCAGCTACTCGAATCTTGGCGTGGGTCTACTGGGTGTTTTGCTCTCCCGAGTCTACGGCAAGCCGTGGGAGGTCTTGGTCGCCGAGAAGATCATCGGGCCGCTCGGAATGAAAGACACCGTCGTCAATCTGAGCGACGACCACTGGAGTAAGCGTACAGTCCGCGGCGCCACCGGCTGAACGGCGAGACGCTGCGAGTGCAGCGCCCATTACACCACCGACTAGACCTGCTGTAGCGGAAGCAACTACATCGGTCACTCCAACCGCCTCAACGCAGTCCGCTTCAGCGTGGCATCCCACACCCCAACCACAAGCCGTTACACCCTCAACTGCGGAAAGCGCCTTTCAAACGGTGATTCAGTGGGTGTAAGATTATTTCACCGGCGCCAATACGCTGGTACGGGTCGGCGCGATCATCCTTTTCTTCGGCGTGGGCTTTCTCCTCAAGTATGCCGCTGAACATACGCAAGTGTCGATCGAGTTTCAACTCGCAGGGGTCGCGTTCGGAATATTAAGCTGCCGCAGACGAACACCTATGCACATATAGTGTTGTCGTCGCGAGACCTCTGATGCACCATGGCGCACGGTAGTGACGACCAGCGTGAACTACACGGCGACAGCTAGCCGATTCGTAATGCGGCCGTTCCGATCGCCGTCAACAGCGATCGCTATTGGTTATGCAAGCGCAAGCGGCCGGCGGTATCGGACGCGGCGCGCCGGTCTTGCAAGTCGCATGGATACCGCACGAGTTTGTCGCGCGCGGACGCAGTCCGTTCCAATTGGCGTTTGGCAATGCCAGCGCGATATCCGCGACCTCGTCGCTACAGAGTTTGATTTCGAATACACCGGCACAAATTCGCGTCGGCAATGCCGCAGCAGCTTTGCTCAAAGAACTGGGCGGCCCGGATCGTCTCGTAGCCAAACGCGAGTTGGCGTGGAAAGCTGGCTGCTGTGGGCCGCGCTGATCATCGCGGTCGGAATTCTCGCGGCCGTTGCGTATCGGCTGTCTCGCGAGATGTCGGAGAAGGACAGACCATCCAACTAAACGGGTTCTACTGCATACAAAAAACCAGGAAACACCCATGCACTTTGGAACGCAGACAGCAGATGTGCACGCGGCCGATGGGGTCGATAGCCGCAAGCGTATCAAGGCAATCATTGCCAGCTCTTCGGGCAACTTGGTCGAGTGGTACGACTTCTATGTTTATTCCTTCGGTGCCCTGTACTTTGCGTCGGCATTCTTTCCCAAGGGAGACCAGACCACGC
>JBGTLM010000360.1:0-10391 GCA_041744135.1 Pyrinomonadaceae bacterium | reverse complement strand
GTTGCGGGCTAGACCGAGCGACCGGTCGGCAACTGCATTTGCCACCAGAAGCTGGTAAGCGGCGTAGGTCTTACGTTCAACTTGTCTGAGATCACCGGCCCGCGTTGGATCATAGAAGTCGGAGGCGGGCGCCGTGACGAGATCTTCTGGGACTGCGTAGCCCTGTGCCTTAAGCCGTTTCCCTTGCCACGCAGAAACCATCGCGTTGAGAGACTCTTCGTCGAGCACCCCACTCGGCCGCAAACCAGACCGCTTCTGCCAGCTCGTGAGCGCCGCAGCAAAAGCTTCAGAAGCCGCGTCGTGTTCCGTCTGAAGCAGGCGGCTGATCAGCGGCTCGTAGAGATGCCAACCACGTTGTTGCATGCCGCCGAATGTCCAGCTAAGTTCACGGCGAAGTGACGCATTGCGAGGTGCGGCCAGTCGTAGATCAGCGGTGAGCGAACTTTCGCGAGCAGCCTCGGCCGGCTTTTCGCGGACTGCGGAGGTTGGCTTTACTCTCGAACCGGCGGTGCCACCGCGCATAGGCTTACCTGCACGTGATTGGCCACCAGCTAGTCTGGGGTCAAACGAAGCGGCCCCAATGAACGTCACAAGGACCACGAAAAAAAGTATTAGATGAGTATGAGAATGCCTCATTACTGTAACGAGGAGAATGAAACTGAGGGGGCAAACGGGAAACTCTGACAGATTATCAGATACCCGAGTGGAGGTCACGCTTTGACTGCCGCCCAGGTGTCCAAATCTCATTTTCTTCACCTGCCTGCTCCATGAGTTAGGCACTGAAATCAAGAACGATCCACGAATACCACGAATGTCCGCTAACACATTTTCGTGTTCGTTGGTGGTAATTTCGTGGACGTTTGTTCCATTAAACCAACTCTCGGATTAAGACACCACCGTGTCGGTGCACCTTTTTTTGCCCAGGGACTACAGAGTCGGCTGCAATTTCCCTCCCCCGCATTCGGCACTCTGCTTGCTGCCTAAAAATAAACGTATCCCATTTCATGCAGATTTTGGCGGTTCCCGCGTAGCGAGGCGTGCTGAAAAGGACATACTGGTAGAACGCTTGTATTGGAACACGACACGCGAACCTAAGCTTCAGCAACGGGATATCTCTAGTGTCAAGCAGAATAGAAAATGGCTAAGTTGCGAGTACAGGCGTGGTGGCTCGAACCTGGGACGGAAATTTGCCCCGGCTGCCATCACTTTTATCTTTATGAAAATGAAAACCGTTGCTCAGACTGCGATGGACCCATGTGCTCAGACTGTGTCCCGGAGCGAGATACGCTCACCGTCGTCTGCGGCACTTGCGTAGCATGTGGGGAGCAAGAACTTGCGCCTAAGGAAGTCGAGGTGTCCTGAACTATGGCCGCTCGAGCAATTTGGAAAGGCAAGCTAAAACTCGGCACCAGCAAAATACCGGTGAAACTCTATTCGGCCGTCTCGGACCGTTCGGTCCGCTTTCATATCCTCGACGACAAGCACCTCATGAGAGTGAAGCAGCACATGGTCCATCCCGATAATGGCGACGAAGTCAGCAATCAAGAAATTCAAAAAGGCTTCGAAGTCGAACCGGGGAAGTTTGTGATTGTTACTGACGAGGATTTGAAGAGTCTCGAGCCCAAGCCTTCTCGCGAAATCGAGATTTCGGAATTCGTCCCTCCTGAGAAGATCAGCCAGCAGTGGTACGAGAGACCTTACTATCTGGGACCGGACGGCGACGAGAATGCCTATTTTGCGTTAGCAGAGGCATTGGAGAAGCGCAAGCGCGAGGGCATCGCACACTGGGTGATGCGCAACAAGTCCTACGTCGGAGCGTTGCGCGCGCAGGATGGCTATCTGGTTCTGTTAACGCTCAGGAATGCTAACGAAGTGATTTCCGCAGGGGACTTACCCAAGCCAGCCGGTCGTGAGCCCAGCAAGAAGGAAATCGATATGGCGAAGCATCTCGTCAGTCTGCTCGAAGGCGAATTCAACTCGGCGGATTTTAAAGATGAGTATCGAGAGCGCGTAATGGAATTTATTGCGCGCAAGGCCAAGGGTGGAGCGCCCAGGTTAGCGGCTGTGAAATCGAAACGCAAAACTACTTCCCTCGACAGTGTGCTGACTAAGAGCATTGAAGCATTGAGAAAGAGGAAGCGTGCCGCCTAAAAAAGCAACCAGGAAGAAGGAATCGACCGACGGCGATTCACGCGTACGACCCTTTTGGTCGGGGACTCTGACCTTTGGGCTGGTTAGTGTCCCGGTAAATCTCTTTCCCGCCAACCAGGCCGGCCGCGCCCCGCTGCGTATGCTAAGCCCGGAGGGTGAGCCGTTGGCGCGCAAGTACTACTCCGAGAAAACGGAGCGCGATCTCGAGGCGGACGAGATGGTGCGGGGGTATGAGGTCGATAAGGGAAAATACGTGGTTGTGACGGATGAAGAGCTGGAACGCCTGGCGCCGGAGAAGACACGGGATATCGATCTGACACGCTTCGTTAAGGAAGACTCAATTCCACCACTCTATTTTGAACGCGGTTATTTCCTCACTCCCGCCGCAAATTCAGAAAAGGCTTATAAGTTGTTGGTGGCAGCCATGGAAGAGACCGCGCAAGCTGGAATCGCAACCTTCGTGATGCGTGGTAAGGAGAACTTGGTGGCCATCTTTGCGGACCACGGTATTCTTCGCGCCGAGACAATGCGATTTGCCGATGAAATCCGCTCGCCCGCACAGGTTGGTCTACCGGAAAAGAGGAAAGTTCCGCCGGCCACGGTGCGCAGGTTCGAGACGTTGATTAGTAAGAAGTCAAAAAGAGATTACTCTCCCAGCAAGCTTAATGATGAACAGACGGAAGCGCTCCTGAAACTTGTCAAGAAGAAACAAGCTAAGGCAAGCAATGTTGTCCGAGTCGAGAGCGAAGAGCGTGATAAAGGGAATGTGATTAACCTGGTCCAAATACTTAAGAGGAGTCTTTCCGGCAAAACGAAATGATATTGCCCATTAGGTATTTCGTGCCGCTGGTATTTCCGATCCATCACTCAAGCAACGGAGCATTTTCCCTAATTCAGGTTGTCCACCTGGAGTCCGATGGGATTCGCGCCGGCGCCCTTGATGCCATCAATAACCTTTGCCACGTCGCCGTAAGGCAGTGAACGCGGAGCCTTGATGAACACCGTCCGCTCGATCCGAGAGGTCTCGGGTAGTTCCGGACGGGTGAGCATTTCGTCTCTGTAGACGTGATTCACTTCCCGCTCATGAAAAAGTTTTACCAGCACGGCGCTCAGCTTCGCCGTGTCATCTATGCTTCCCATGTCAGTGAGTGAGTTAAGTTTCAGACTGCGATCGAGTTCGATAGTAACTACCAGCGTCTTCGGATTAGGTTCCACAATCTGATCGTCGGGCAGAGCGGGTAATTTCGCGGCAAAGCGACTGGGTTTCAAAGGCACGGCTACCATGAAGATGATCAATAAAACTAGAAGCACATCGATCAGCGGCGTCACATTTATGAATGGTTTGTTCTCTGTGGTGGTGGTAGTTGACATACATAATTCTCGCAGGGAGCGCTGGCATCTCGGTCACCTGCGCGCTCGGTCATTACTTTGCAAACGGTTAGACACCTCCCGGAGATGAAATGTTCCAGGACACTACTGACTATGCAATAGCCGTGAGTTCCTCTTCCGATAGAGAGTACTGCGTGAGCGCTACCTCAAGTCTTTCAATCCACTAATCACGACGCGGGCCACGGTAGGAATAATTTCACGCTCATTCGCATGATCCGTGGTGAAGGTAGCCAGCACAAACTTGTTACCGTCCGGCAGCTCAATGTAGGCCACATCGTGACGGGTGGTGCTGGTCCATCCAGCCTTTGACCAGAGCCGAGCGCCCTCACTCCCGGCCAGAGCGATGCCGGTGAAACCGCGCCCCTGATCTTCTGCGTCTTTGCTCTTGTTTGAGTAGTCTCGTTTGAGCAACACCATCATGTGCGCGCTGCGCTGCGGGGTAACGGACTTCCCGGTTGCAATCTCCATCATCAGACGCGCTGTGGCATCGGTGGTCAACTTATTCCGATTCTCTCCCTTCGGTCCACGTGAGACACTCTCGCGCCCGTAGGCGTCTTCACAAAAGGTTTTTTGGTTGACGTTTATATTTGTGTAGCCGAGCGAAGTGAAGTATCGATTAACGGCGTTTCGCTGGTGCTGCCATTTTTCCATCTCCTTCGGCAGCAGCTCGTAGCCGCCGGTAGTGTGGGTCACGACATCAAGGATGTACTGGGTCGCCTCATTTGAAGAGTCGACGATCATGTCCTTCAATGACCGGCGCAGCTCGGGGGCGTCGGCTATCTTTTTGTCCTCAAGCCAGCGATGGGCCGCAGCCAGATAGAAAAGTTTAACCACGCTGGCGGGATATATGCGCTCGTTGCCTCGGTAGCTCGCGGTTACCGGACGCTGCGGCTCGCGCAAGTCGATGAGCGTAATCGACAGCTGATCCTGTTTAAGGTTTTTGTCGGCGAACTTCTCCAGGGTGGTTCTGGCGGCTTCATCGACCAGAGTCTGCAAGGTACGCGGCTGCATATACACACCACCTGACGCAGCCAGACAGTTCGCAATTGAAAGCAGGCAGGTGATTACGACAGCAAGATTCGTTTTTAGTTTCATGGTTAGTTGAGTTGTAGGGGCATCCCTCCGTGGGCACCCCTGGTTCCGTTAGTAATCGCCTTACCGAATGGCTCCGTTCAATGGGCGACCGTTGTCATTCGCGTGGGGCGCCCACGGAGGGATGCCCCTACAATAGGGCGCTCGTTGTGCGTTCGCGTCGGCCCCCCGACAATCATCACCAAGAAGTAAATTCGTTGTTTCAGCAAACGATTTCGATTATAAGGCAGACCATGGAAAAAGTATCAGAGGAAGGGCTCGTCAGAGGCATTCGCCAGTGGGACCTGATCGGCGTGGTCATTAATAGCATGGTCGGCGCCGGAATATTTGTCTTACCCGCGAAAGCTTATGGCCTAATCGGCAGCTATAGCCTGATCGCACTCATTATCTGCGCCTTCGTCGTCGTGCTCATCATCCTCTGCTTCGCTGAAGTGAGCAGCCGGTTTACGGAAACCGGTGGTCCCTACCGATATGCGAGTGAAGCTTTCGGTCCGGCCGTCGGTTTCCAGGTGGGGTGGATGAACTGGATTGCTCGCATCAGTGCCTATGCCACGAACTGCAATCTCCTGATTGTTTACCTGAGTTTCTTCTGGCCGGCCGCTGGTTCGGGGTTCCGCCGCGCCTTCGTGATCACGGCAATCACGATTTCCCTGACAATCATCAACTACATAGGCGTACGTAATGCGGCGATTACCAGCAACGTTTTTAGCATTGCCAAACTTCTTTCCCTGCTTCTCTTCATTGCCGTAGGTCTCTTCTTCCTGAGTCCTGACAATTTCACCCTCGGCGATTATCCAGCTTATGGAACGTTCTCAACCGCGGTGCTGATTCTGATCTACGCGTTCACCGGATTTGAGAATGCCGGCGTACCCGCCGGCGAGATTGTGAACCCTCGTCGCACGCTGCCCATCGCGATCTGCGTGGCCATCGCGATTGTGGCTTTGGTCTACATCCTTATCCAGGTGGTCTGCATCGGCACTCTCCCAAACCTTGGTGGTACGGAAAGGCCGCTGGCTGAAGCGGCGAGTCGGTTCATGGGACCAATCGGTGCTTCCATCATTGCCGCGGGGGCGATCACGTCCGTTATTGGCAACTTGAATGTCGCGATCCTATCGGCTCCGCGTATTCCTTTTGCGATGTCGCTTGATCAGGCACTTCCGCAGGGTCTGGCGGCCGTTCATCCTCGCTTTCGCACACCGTATGTGGCCATCGTTCTCACGGCGCTCCTGATGCTGGTCCTCACACTCTCCAGTTCGCTAATCTACGCACTCACCGTAAGCACGATTGCCAGGTTGCTCGCATACGGAGCGACCTGCGCCGCGCTTCCCGCACTGCGGCGGAAAAGGGACGCACCTTCCGCCTTGTTCACCGTGCCGGGTGGAACTGTTATTAGTGTCATTGCAGTTCTGCTTTCCGTTTGGCTCCTTTCCAACAGCACACTCAAGGAAGCGCGCGATTCTGCCATCGCAGCAGCTGCGGGGTTGTTGATTTACTTCGTCCATCGGCTATTGCGGCGAAAAACCGACGAACCTCTTTCACTCCCGTAGCACCCTGCTCTGAAACGGGAGGACTCGAGCTTCGGTGAAGGCGGTCTTAGGAAGATCTGCCAAAGACTTGCTACTGGTCGGGCTTTCGATCGTTTTGCTTACAGGCTGATGATCCTTTGGCAGTTGATCAGGATTGGTGATGGCCTGAAAATTCCGAGAAGCTGTCGAGGGCGATCAAAGAGATGGGCTGGCACGGCCTTGAAAGAGGAGATGAGGATACGGAGTTGCTGAGTGGCTTTCAAGCTTGAGGCAGGGACAGGGTCCGCCTTCCTTACCTGACCTGCGCATTACCGTAGGCCCTTTCGTGTTTTTCACACGGCCTTTACCCCTCCCGGTTGTTACCACGGTTCTCCGCGCGGATAGCCGCGCCGGGTGCTCGTAACGCGGCACCCAAAAGCCCGCATAACAATTTTTGTCCTGTGGAAAGTGACAAACCTTGGCAAATCGTCGGGGTTTTCGTAGCCGTACGATTTGCTGCTGCCGCATTACACCCACTGACTGTGCGTTTTCCGCGGTCTTTCGGCCCAGGGCGACCAACGGGCACACCACTTGTTTAGTCCTGACTGGGCTACACCACGTGTCCTCGTGTGACTTCATAGACCGCTGGCTTAGCTAAGCTCATTTAGTAGGAGATTAACGATGAAAATAAGGAAGCATATACGCAGGCTGCCCATGGTCACGCTCTGTTTGTTAGTTCTCGGTAGCGCTGCAGCATTTGCGCAAAAGAAATTCATGGTGCTTCGGACCGGTCTCCCGGAGGTCAAGGTCTTGCTCTCCGGTCAGGTGGAGCGTGAGAACAGTCGCATTCCGGTCGAACAGGCTGACGCGGTCAAACCCGGTGAGATTTTGGACTGGATCATCACGTCAGAGAATGATGGCAAAGGACCGGCGCGCGAGTACAAAACTGTAGGCCAGATTCCGCCGGGCACAACTTTTGTCGCAGGCAGCGCGACCGCGGATGGCTCAGCCACAGTTGTCTACAGCATTGATGGCGGCAAAAGCTTCTCTGCTCAACCAACGGTTGAAGAGAAACAAGAGGATGGAACGGTCAAGCGCGTGCCTGCGCCTGTCTCTCTCTACACTCAGGTTCGCTACGAGTGGGCGGATCCGCTCGCAGAGGGAGGCAAACTCGCTGCTTCTTACAAGGTGCGCGTGAAGTAGTCGTGCTTTCCGATGCAAACGCCGGTCACGCCACTCGCCCAACGCCTCAAGGTTTGCGGCAATTATCCTCCCACCAGCGTCGAGGAATAAAGATAATGAGCATAGATAAAACACGCACAAGAGTGAATACGCTTTCGCGCTTGATCGCTATTCTCGCGATCACCTGCGCTCTGTCCGCACCTTCCCTGGCGCAGCAGACGGCTGGAGGCACGACGATTTCCAACCAGGCCAGCGCCAGTTATTCCGACGGCACCGACAACTTTTCTACCGTCTCGAACACGGTCACCGTCATCGTCTCGAACGTTTCAGGTCTGACAATCACGCCTGATGCCGGAGTCAACCCTTCCGTGGTGGCGGGACAGACAGGTCTCATTTTTAGTTTTCTTGTCACCAACACCGGAAACTTCTCTGACCAGGTGCGCTTTCTGGCCAGCGGCACAAGCGCCAGAATCACCGGGCCCGGCAGCATTACCCGCGCTGTCATTGACCTGGACAACAGCGGTACGATCGATGGCGGTGACACCGACATCTTCACCAATGGCGCGGAGGTCCTTTCCGCCGGTATTGCGCAGAACGGCTTTATCAATGTCCTTGTCGAAATCAGCGTCAACGCTGGGGCAACTGGTGGCCAAACCGTTCAGGTCCTGCTTGGCGACGCTGCCACGGGTAGCCCAACATTCGATAATCAGGTGGTGGACCCTTCTGCCTACGAAGTGCGTACTGTAAATCCATCCGTTAGTGGACTCCGCGAAGCGCGCGGTGACATCAGCGCCACAGTTGATAACGATGCGCAATTGCAGGTCACGCTGACTGCCCCCACCGGCCCGGTCGCACTTGGGTCCGTGATCAGCTATGTAATGCAAACCTGTAATACGGGTGCTCGTCCGCTGACTTCGATCACCCTGCCGGGAGGTTTCAGCGGCGTATATATCACCGCGCCGATTCCCCTTGGCACGGTGCTGACAACCGGACAGTCGTTTCCCGCCGGAACGCTCTACACCACCTCGTTGCTTTCGATCGCGCCAACCGCGGCCCTCTGGTCCTCCACGGCTCCCTCACCGCTCTCGGACACCACTCGCGTGGCCTTCAACGTTGGCGGTACGCTGGGCGTTGCCGCTTGCAGCCCGAATATCACCATGCAGGTGACGATCACAACCAGCGATGCCACAACTCCCATCTTCGAGATTGTTGATACCTTCGGCAGCAACAGTGGTGGTGCGACGATCACGGATCAGTCGGGCGATAACGTCGCCAACGCCGGTGACGGCAATGCAAACTTCAACGAAGGCACTGATCCCGGTAACGTAGACGGAAACGGTATCCAGCAGCAAACGACGTTGCAGTCCGTTGGAGCGGTCCTGCTCGGACCGAATGGCCAGCCCGGCGCAGTAGGACCGACCAACAACAACGACGACTACACCAACCGCAGCGTTAACACTGGCATATTAGGCGTTCCGCCTGGTGGTGTGACAACAGCGTCCGGCCAGGTGGTCTTTACCAACACAATTCAGAACACCGGCAACACGGCTGATATCTACCAGTTTTCCCTTGTGTCCACTGGCTCCGGATTTACCGTCGAAGTCTCGGTTAACGGCGGCATCTTCGCTCCGTTAGTGGGGCCCGGCGCTTATGTCAGCGTACCCGTGGCTTTCGGAGGGTCGCAAGACGTCCTGGTGCGCATAACCGCGCCTGCGGGAATTGTAGTGCTGACCGGCTATGACACGGTGCTACGCGCAACCTCTACGATTCCTCTGACAGTATCTTCCAACGACACAATAGATCGTCTGTACACGGGCTTCATTCGCCTTGACAAGACGGTGACGGTCAACAACACGACCGGTGTCGGCGGTGCAACCGACCCGGTTCCGGGTGCACAACTCACCTACGTGATCAGCTACACCAACGTCTCAAGTTCGGGCGGCACAAACAACTCCACTTTGACGGCGAGCAATATCGTCATCACGGAGGATGGTAGTGCGGCATCGAATAACTGGGGTTCGACCACCGCCCACGTCGTCGGTGCAACCGACACGAACGGTGGAATCCTCACGGGCGACGTGGCCGGCTCGACTTTGCTCACCGATACGATCGCGTCGCTGGGACCGGGTCAGTCAGGCGTCTTCACGTTTAAGCGTCAGATCAACTAGCGCAGGCTCTGGCACCTGTCCTCGCTATCCAATTCAGGCGGCACGGTCGCTTCTCATGCAAGTTTTGTTTGAGAATCAACCGCGCCGCCTAAGCCACACTAGAGGGCAAGAACTTCCTTTTCGTCCTTACCTTCGCGCAACCATTATTCCTAATGCTGACTGCGTCTTTGAGAACATTTGTCATCATTCTCCTGAGTGTCACTGGTACGGGACACAAGGCGTGCATGATGGCGTTTGCTTCTGACGGAACAGCAACGGCAGGCGGCGTCATCTCGAATCGCGCAGAAGCCATTTATCGAGACGACGCCGGGACGGATTATTCAACCTACTCACCGGTGGTCACCATGACCATCCAGGCTGTAGCATCCCTGTCTGTCACGCCAGACGAGACTGCGCCTTCAGCCGCAGTGGGACCTCAGGAACGCCTTAGTCGCGTGTTCCGCGTTTGTAACACCGGCAATGCGCCGGATAGCTACACGATTACCAATGCGGAGGTTAACGCACCAGCCACCCTCGTCAATCTCTATTTCGATAATGACAATACCGGCACCGTGAGCGATGCCGACACGCTTGCAACCGTCAACGGATCGGCTTCCTCGCCTCTCTCTCCTGGCACCTGCCTTGGTGTGCTGGCCATCGTGGACACCAACGATTCACCAGCGAATAGCAACCTTACGATTCGTCTGACCGCACGCTCCAATGCCAATGGCATCAACGGCAGTCCTGCCGACGACGGCACGATCATCAATGCTCTGGGCGCTGGGCCACGCTTGACCTCGCCAACGGATATCAATTTACCTCCGCTGAAAACTGTCAACGGCCACGTCCAGGCAGTCGTCAGCACCGGAAGCCCGTTCACTTACTCGATAGTTTTTCGCAACAGCGGCGATGTGTCGGCCGGCGC
>JBGTLM010000359.1:0-1505 GCA_041744135.1 Pyrinomonadaceae bacterium | reverse complement strand
TAAACTACCATCAACTGCTGGCCTATCGTAAGGTCAACACCCGCGAGCTGCGCCAGGAAGAGCACCGTGACACCTTCGTAGAGGGCGGTTCCATTCTGATTCGCCGTGGCTCCGACTGTCAGCACAAAACTATTAATCTCCCGCGGCACACCCAGGTTCTCTTCAGACACGCGCAATGCTGTCGGTAGAGTCGCATTTGATGACGACGTCGAAAACGCGGTTAGGATTACGGTCTTAATGCGTCTGAAAAACTCCAGCGGGGACATTCGCGAAAGGAAATAGATAGAAAGCGAATAGACGCCGAACATGTGAAGGGATAGACCCAGCAGAACGGTAACTACAAACCAAGCTAAAGCCTGCAAAAGATCTAGTCCGAAGCGGGCTGTATTATTGAAAAGCAAGCAAGCCACCGCATAGGGCGCAAACTTCATGATCATCTCGATGAGCTTTGCAGTTATCTCATAGAGAGCCTGTAACCCACTCAGCAACGGGGCCGTGACTTTGACTGGAATAAGAGTTATGGCAATACCAATCACGAGGGCGAAGAACATGAGCTGCAGCATGTTCGGCGTCCCCGCGGAGGTTGCGGTGCTGGGATTTGAGGGTACGCCTGCGACGGCTGCAAGCGGATTCGACGGCACGATCGTCTCGACTACCTGCATGAGCGGCGACTGGACCGCGCCCGCCTTGGTCACCGCTTCTACTTGCTTAGTAGCATCCGAGCCGTAGCGCTGTTCGAGGGCAGCCTTCGTCGTTGGGTCAATGCGCTCGCCCGGTCTTATCGTGTTGGCCAGAGTCAACCCGATAACCACAGAAATCGCCGACAGAACGAAACAATAGACAAATGACTTCAGACCTACGCGTCCCAGTTTGCGAATATCACCAATTCCCGCGACGCCGACTACCAACGAAGAAAAGACCAAAGGCACGACGATCATTAGCAACAGCCGCAGGAAAAGCTGCCCGATTGGTGCGGTTACATTGTCAACGACCCAGGCAACCCGCGGGTGGTTGCCCCCCAAAGTATAGTTGACTGTAACACCCGCAATCACGCCGACCGCCAGGCCAATCAAAATGCGCGTGTGCAGTGCCAGGCCCTTCGGTTTGTCCGGTGTTTCCTCGTCGAGATCGGTCGTGACTTCGCGCTCGAAGGCATCGGCGTCGATCTCGGGGCGGGTCTTCTGTTTCTTCTTATCTCCAGGCATGAGTTTCTCAGTTTCGAGCTTTCAAATTCCGAGAACGGTTTTTAGTCTGTCTCCAGGCGACATGATCTCTTTCCGAGCCCGTCGAAGTAAAACTCTCGACTTGAACCTCGGCTCGAAAACTGCTGCTATCGTCCCCAACGCAACTTATCTCGTAAGACCTCAAAATAATTTCTGTTCATCGGCTGAACAAGATTGAAAGTCGTTCGACTCTTGCGAATGATCACGCGATCCTCAACCTGCAAAGGGAATCCAACCTGGCCATCGAGCGTCAGCGCTACATCTCCCTCCCGAGTCTTCAGG
>JBGTLM010000358.1:0-9633 GCA_041744135.1 Pyrinomonadaceae bacterium | reverse complement strand
TGCGAAGAAGCAGCGAGCAAATCGGGATTCACTGGTCTTGAGCTTATCGCCACCCTCCCAGGCGAGCCCCTCTATTCGGCGCAGGGTTACGAGAAAATAGGCCCATTTGAAATACCGCTTCCGGAGGGTATTTCACTATCGGCATTTCATATGAAAAAGAATTTGGCGTAGGGAATGGCTCAACCAGCCCGCGACAGCGGGTGATACCATAAAGCTGGGGTGGAGTGCAACGGAACCCCAGGTCAACGAACAAATGAGTTTTAACCAGCCCGCGGGAGCGGGCGACAGCAGATTGAGAACATTGTTCACGCGTTAATCTCCAACATCGATGTCTCATTGTTGCCGCTGCCGCACGCTTCGCGCGCTAGTAGCTTAAATGCGACTGTCCTGGGCTCCACACCCCAGGCTTTATGCTTTCGCCGCGCTTCGCGGGCTCTAATCCAATTGCCGGATTTTGAGCTTCACCCCGCTCATCTCCGCTGAGTATCAACCATCGAAGTCTCGGTTATCTTATTTCCGCGCATTGAAGTTCGCAAATGCCCAAATTATTGCTCGGTGCAAATAATTTCCAGCCGGCGACTCAATAGGGAGTGTTACAATCTGGAGCAAAACATGTAAGGGGAATATATGGACTCAGCCGCTGCCATCGATGATTCAAAGAATAAAGTGTGGCCTGCCTTGCCGCTTGATGCCTGGACAGACACGTATGCAACCCTGCATATGTGGACACAGATTGTCGGCAAGATACGTTTGACGCTAGCTCCGCCGGTCAATCATTGGTGGCACTGCGCGCTACACCTCTCCGCCACCGGACTTACAACTACGCCAATGCCTTACGGAGACAAACTAGTCGAGATCGAGTTTGATTTCGTCGACCATAAGCTTTTGATCCGGACTAGCGACGAGTTAACAGAGGCGTTGCCACTCGCGTCGCGTTCGGTGGCTGACTTTTATCAGGAACTGATGTCGACGCTGAAATCCATGGAGATTGAGGTGGCGATTTTCACGAAGCCACAGGAGGTTCCAAACCCAATCCCATTTGAAAAAGACACTGAGCATGCTTCCTATGATCCGGAATATGCAAACAGATTCTGGCGCGTTCTAGCTCAAACGGCGGTGATCTTCGAAGAGTTCAGAGGGCGCTTCATAGGAAAGTGCAGCCCGGTTAATTTCTATTGGGGCAGTTTCGATTTGGCGGTCACACGCTTTTCCGGTCGGCCCGCGCCCGAACGGCTCGGGGCAGATCTGATCACTCGCGAGGCTTATTCGCATGAGTGCATCAGCGCCGGCTTCTGGCCCGGAGCCGGGTTCACGGGGCCCGCTTTTTACTCCTATACCGCACCCGCTCCGCCCGCTTTCGAAAATGCACCAGCCCGACCGGGTTTCTACAGCGAGGAGCTGAAGCAGTTTGTGCTCACCTACGACGAGGTTCGCAACGCGGCCTCACCACGGGAGACTTTGTTTAAGTTTCTGCAGAGTACATACGAGGCGGGCGCCGATCTCGCACAGTGGGACCGCAGAGCATTAGAGCGAACCACGAAATAGCCGGGCTCCCCGAGTGGGCAGCCCGCTGGGGTGGTGAGACTCCAGCCAGCAACAAATGCAGAGCTTCCTCGAAGACTTTAGAGAAACGATTGAGACGGCCGAGAAACCGCTGTTATTAATCTCAGAACAGCAGAGTCAGATTTCCAGGACCGAGAGTAAATGGTCTCCCAAAGAAATCATTGGCCACTTGATTGATTCCGCAGCCCACAATCATCAGCGTTTCGTTCGGGCCCAGTTTAACGACGAGCTGGCCTTTTCCGGCTATGAGCAGGAGGACTGGGTGCGTGTGCAAGGCTATAACCAAGAGCCATGGCAACAACTCGTTCAGCTCTGGAAACTCTATAACCTGCACCTCGTGCATCTGATGTCCCTCGTTCCTGAACAAACGCGAACTAAACCACGCACGACACATAATCTGGATCAAATCGCCTGGAAGACGGTCGTGAGCAGCGAAACCGTTACCCTCGACTACTTCATGCGTGATTATGTCGCTCACTTGAAGCACCACTTGGGGCAAATATTGCCGTCTGATTAACCTCGGCACTGATCCAGCTTAATTAGGATGCGGTGATACCGCTCGACCAGGCAACCGAGGAGCGAGTAGCGACCGGGTGAAGGTGCGGCGTCACTCACACCTGGTGGAACACTGAATTCTTGTTGATAGACTCTAGCCAGACTTGACCCGGTCGCTACCGCTCCTCGGTTCTGTAGTTGACTAGCACGCAACCAGTTGGGGCCACGGCACCAGTACCTCAAACTCCAGGTGCTTGTAATCAGACGGCGCCAGTCTTATTCTTACACCTGCTGAGAGTCCACTTTACCGTGAGCGTAGACAGGAGAACCTTCAAAATGGAATACACGTTTGAACAGCTCAAACACAAGACCGTTGCTGAACTTCGCGAGATTGCCAAGGGAATCGAGCACGAGGCAGTGCAGGGCTACACCCAACTGAATAAGGAACACCTGCTTGTCGCCATCTCCAAAGCTCTCGGCATTCAGCATGAGCATCACGACGTCATCGGCGTAGACAAGGCTTCCATCAAGGCGCGAATTCGCGAGTTAAAAAAGAAACGTGAGGAAGCTCTGGCAGCTCACGACCACGATCAACTAAAGGTAGTAAGACGAACAATCCACCGGCTCAAAAGACAAATAAACCGGGCCACCGTTTAGTATTTAGGAACTTCCGCAGCATTGAAGGAGAACGGTCCACTACTGCCGGACTGCGCTTCGCAGACCCAGCAAATGTTTTGCGACACCTCGATAACGCCAGACCCTCGGCTCACCGCGATCCCTGACGCCCATTCGCGATGAAGAATTCGATCTCCGACACCTTACGAGGTAGGGCTTCGGTCATCCAGCGAGTGCCGTCCACCGTCACCAGCATATCGTCCTCGATGCGCACGCCGATACCTTTGTACTTCTCAAACGCCGGCCGCACCGTTGCCTTGAATTTTTCCCAGGCCTCTTGCTTCCAACCAAAAGGCTGGTGATCCAGTGCGTCGGGTCGGACGTAGATGCCGGGTTCATTTGTGAGGACCATTCCCGGCTCCAGCCTAACCGCATTGCCGACGTCGTGCACGTTCATTCCCAGCCAATGAGAAGTGCCATGCATGAACCAGAGCCGATACTGTTCGGAATTAGTATCGGTGATCAGACCCAACTTGAAGAGACCTTCCTTGATAACTCCGGTAGCCGCGCGATGCACATCGGAAAACATTGCGCCCGGACGAATTACCCTTGCGGCCGCATCCTGCGCGTCATACACCACCTGATAAATCTCCGCCTGCGCCGGAGAGAACTTGCCATTCACCGGAAACGTGCGTGTTACATCAGCGGTATAATGTTCATATTCCGCGCCCACGTCCATCAGTATTAGATCGCCCGGCTTTACCGCTCCCTGCGATTCAATGTAGTGAAGCGTGGTCGCATTTGGGCCACAACCTACGATTGACGGATAGCCCCAATAGTCGGCGTTGCGCAGCTTGAAGGTGTAGACAACCTCTGCGTTTACTTCATACTCCCATTTCGCATTCCCAGCTGCGAGCCAGGCCCGCTGCTGCGCTTCGTTCGTGATATCAATTGCATGTTGCAGCAGCCTTAGTTCCATCGGGGACTTTCGCAGCCGCATATCAGCAAAGATGGGCCAGGCATTCTTTATAGCGAAACCGTTTGGGGTCTTGGGCCAGTCGGCCGCAAAGAGTTGTTCCCGCGTATACTCGCGGCTTTGCCCATCGCCACGGGGAGCAAGCATATAAAGCTCCGCCTCGTTCTTCTCCGCGGCGGTGAATACTGATTCAAACCCGGTCGGGGGTTCAGCCTGAGTCCCACCCGCAGACTCGGTCATGAGAACATTCTCCGACCTGGGACGATACGCCTGACGCGTGCGCAATCCCTTTAGAAACGGGTCAAGCTCGCGCGCTTCCCAGATCTCTCTAATACCAGATGCCCGGGCTGCTTCTTCCGCGCTGTACATATGCCCGTTCCAGACTTCGGAAAGAGCATCCCGTCGGGGTATGAAGAGGATCTCCGGCATTTGCTTGTTGCCTGGAAGTAAAACAAGTGTCGCCCGCTTCTGTTTGAGTTGAGTGAGATAGTAGAGATTGTTCTCCTGTCGATACTCGTAATCTACATCGTTGGCATAAACTCTCGGCTCGGCACTGAAAAGAATTAGAACCGCCCGGGAGCCGATGGTTTGGGAGACCCGTGCGCGACGTTGGGCGAGTTCTGCTTGCCGTTCCTTCTCATCAAACACAGGGGCTGGAGGTGCGGGTCGTATTGTGCCGGACGTTATTTTGTTGTCACCAGCCCGCGCACCGACCATTAACAGCGATGTGCTGAAAAGCACCGCCAGCACCGCCAGACATACCACCCTTCTAGACACAGATTTATTAACTTTCATTACTCTCCTCGACACGTACTTACTCTTCGGAATGCGACCTTCTTGATCAAAACTATCAACTGGCGGGACATTTCGGCAGTTTAGAGTTCAAACTTTAGTTTGTGGCGGCGGAACCGCAACCTAAAGGTTGAACTCTAAACTACTATAATCAAACCGACCTACCATCAACTCGCGGGGAATATATGATTTGACGCCGGGTCGACTCAAAGACGCGGACGCGTCCTGCGGCGATTGACTCTCTGTCCCGGACGAATCACCTGATGTCTTCCATCGGGTGTCACTATGACGCGACTGCCATCAGGACCGACGATCACTTGAGTGCCATCAGGCAAGTTTCTGATGACAGTGTTGCCCACGCGACGTCTTGCGGGAGGTTGTTGGTGTTGCGGAGCGTCAACGTTCACGTCAGGAATTTCCGGTTGAGCGGGATGCTCCAACTGAGACCGACCTTCGACTTTCGCACGTTCCGTCTCCTCGGCGGCCGCTCTATCTTCTTGCCGCGTATCGGCCCTCTTTTGTTTGGTGGCCTTCTCCGGTTTTCTGCCTACCTTTTCCTCAACCGTAACCTGACGCTTTTCTTCTACCACCGGCTTGGTTTCTTTTGGGGTCTCGATTAAAGCATTAGACCCACCACCCTTCGACTCACTCTGAACTGCCGGCGTGCTTATTTGAGGAATCGCTGGGCTGTCAACTTTGGTGGAGTTATTCTTCGTCTGGTAGGCATAAAACCCGCCAGCTCCGACAACTAACAGTAAAGCTGTGGCAGCACCAATCACCCATGGTTTCCGACGAGCCTCACGCGGTCGAGAGACAGCCGTTGTTTCGCCCGTCCGCACGGTTGCTTGCCGGGAACTGGGCGTCTCGGCTGCGATAGTCGGTGCTGAGGCCGGAAGTAGGAGTGTGTTCGCTTCACTATAGGTGGAAACCATTGTTTCGGAGCCGCGCAAAACCCTGCGCATCTCCGCCGCACTGGCATATCGCTGATCGCGATTTTGGGCCATCGCCTTTTGCAAGACCGCAGATGATCCGGCCAGGACACCGCTATTGACTTCGTGCGCAGGCTTCAATGGATCAGGCTGACCGTTAACAATGGCAGCTGCTCGCGTAAGAGCATCCGGTGGCTTAACGCCGGTCATCAAGTGGTACAACGTTGCAGCCAGGGCATAGAGATCACTGCGGGCGTCAGTGCCCAACCCTTGAATCTGTTCGAGGGGCGCGTAATTAGGAGTGTAACCGAATATGCTTGCGGAGGTGGTGATACGCGAAATTTCGCCAGCTTGCCCCTTCGCGAGTCCAAAATCCAGCAAAATGATCTGACCGCGCGGCGTTAGTTTTAAGTTTTGAGGCTTGATGTCTCGATGAATAATTTGCGGGTCCTGCGTGTGCAAATAGTCGAGCGCGTCGAGAAGTTGATCCGCCCAGGTCAGGACTTGCTCTGTGGGAAAAGGTCCACCTCTCTTTGCAATCATCTCGGCTAAATCGTCGCCGGCGATAAAATGCATTACCAGAAACTGCCCTTCACCTTCCGAGAAGTGGTCGCTCACCCGAGGGAGTGCGGGATGATGCATGCGCGCCAGAAGCCTTGCTTCTCGCTCAAACTGCTTTCGCAACCGCTCGTCCGAGAAAAAAGTTTCTTTTAGGGCGATGGTGGAATCCAACCGTTCATCGACAGCTTCATAGACCGCGCCCATTCCACCCTGACCCAGTTGGCGAACAACGCGGTATCGGCTCTGTAGGACTGTCTCTGGCGTGAGCATTAAATTGGCTGTGCTAGGTAGTGCGGATTATTGGTTAAAACACAAAATACTCGCTCACCTGCATCCCAAATCAGCGCATTTCATTATACACGCGCCATAGATAACAACGATAAGAGGGCGGTGGGTCAGTTTGATGTCCGATAAGCTTTAAAAGTTTATCGGACACCATCAACCGAACTGACCCACTACCTAAGAGAGATAATTCAACCAGCACCGGAGGCGCGGCGGAATTTTAGCCAGGGGCTATCGCTTGGCGCGCAGCCCCTGGATCAAGCCTGTAAACCGCGGCCTGAAGGGGCGCAAAGAGCACCACGAACCGCGAATCCCGCCGGTGGTGTTGAAAACTGTAGCACGAATGAGATACGACGACCGTGATGTTTGCGATACTTGCGCCGCCCTTTCAGAGCGCGTCGTGTTGTCGTACTTGATCCAGGGGGCCGCGCGCCGAGCGCTAGCCCCTGGCTACCATCTGCAGCGCCTCCGGCGCTCGTTGATCCGCTCCGCCGTGCCCGCGGCACTGTCGTCGAGTGGCGAACAGCTAAGTGTCAAAGTGGGCCAGTACTTGCCTCTCAGATTGGGCGCTTTCAGTGTTTTGGGCGTATGCTAAGCGCCATGAGCCACCCTTTCCCCATGTCAGACGATGAAGTGATTGATGTTGCGCCCCCAAAGCGAACTCGATGGCGACGTTGGGTGATCGCGGCCGCAGTTTTGCTTTTCATCGTCCTCTCACGCAGTCTTTCCGTCTATGTTTCGGTCCTCTGGTTTGGCTCGCTCGGCTACTCTGCCGTTTACTGGTACATATTTAAACTAAAGGCCGCGCTCTTCTTGATCTTCTTACTACTAACGATCGGGATACTTCGCGGAGCTTTTTGGGCGCTCGAACGAACGTTCGCCGCCGACGCTTTTGCGCCCCGAACGATAATGCTGAACAACCAGGCCGTCGAGTTTTCGCCGGCGCCTTTCATTCGACCGCTGGCCTGGGCTGTCTCTGTTGTGTTCGGCCTGTTTTATGGGTTCGCGATGAAGGGCAACTGGCAGGACTTTGCCCTCTACTTCAATCAATCCACAACAGCCCAGGCCGATCCGATCTTTCAAAAGCCACTGGGCTTCTATCTCTTTTCCCTTCCGGTTTACGATGAGATCAGTTCCTGGCTGCTGACGATCACTTTCATCGTTCTCTGCGCCTCAGTGGTTTTTTCGTTGCTTACCATACCCCAGAGAGTCCTGAAATCGGCCCGCTCGCTTTCTTCAGGAAGCGCCTTCGCGGCGATCTCTTGCGCCCTGGCAACAGTCCTGCTCGCGGTTGCCTGGCAGACCTACCTCTCTCGTTTTCCTTATCTCTGGACCGATCATCAAACATTTTCCGGCGTTACGTACACTGAAGCGAACTACCTGCTTCCTGCACTTCTCTTCGTCTCAATCGCGCTCATTGTTGGCGCGACGCTTTCACTCGTGAACGCTTTCACCAAGAGAGGAGTGGGTCTGCTATTGGTGGCGCTCGCGATTCCGATTGCAGTCTATATCGTGGGCGTGGTCATCGTCCCAACCTACATCAACAGTTTTATCGTCAAGCCCAACGAACTGGGCCGCGAGACGCCCTACATCGAGCACAACATTAACTGGACGCGCCGCGGTTTTGGTTTGGAAGAAGTTGAGTTGCGGGAATTTGAGGCTGAGAATTCCATCGAAGCTCTGAACCTCAGCGCTAATCGGGCGACTCTCGAAAACATCCGGCTCTGGGATTGGCAAGCTCTACAAGACACGCTCAAACAAATTCAAACGATTCGCACCTACTACGATTTTCCTGATGTCGATGTAGATCGCTATAGCTTTGCCGGGCAGACGCGGCAGGTAATGCTCGCGGCGCGCGAAATGGATGTCGAGAAACTGCCGGAGTCTTCGCGTAACTGGATTAACGAGAAGCTGATCTATACCCACGGCTACGGCTTGACGATGAACACAGCCAATGAGTTCACACCTGAAGGAATGCCTCGCTTCCTGGTGTCGAATATGCCCATCGAAACTCGCACTCAGGAAATCACCATTACCCGGCCGCAGATATACTTCGGACAGAAAACGGACACGGATGTTTATGTAAACACCGCCCAAAAGGAGTTTGATTTTCCGCAAGGCGAAGAAAACACATACACTACCTATGAAGGAACCGGCGGCATCAAGATCGGCGGACGTTTGCGGCGGGTGTTACTCGCCTGGGCGCTAAATGATCTTTCCAAACTCCCCTTTTCCGATGATGTGACTTCGGAAAGCCGTGTTCTCATTCGCCGGAACATCAAAGAGATTGTCAATGGCGTGGCTCCGTTTCTCATCTACGACAATGATCCCTACATGGTGGTGAGCAAGGAAGGCCGGCTCTTCTGGCTACTCGATGCTTTCACTGAGTCTGACAGATTTCCCTACTCGCGCCATCACTCGGTGGGTGGTAACCGCGTTAACTACATCCGGAACAGTGTAAAAGTAGTTATAGACGCCTACAACGGCTCGGTCTCATTCTACGTTTTCGATCCTCAGGATCCCTTGATCGCGACGTACCGCGCCACCTTTCCCGGTCTATTTCAGGACGCCAGCGCCATGCCTGCGGACCTGCGCTCACACGTGCGCTATCCGGAAACCCTGATTCGAGTTCAGGGGGAGGTCTACGGCATTTATCACACGCAAAATCCCAAGATATTTTTCCAGCGTGAAGATGTCTGGAGCGTAGCGAACCAACTCGGTCGTGAGGGGCAAGACAAGAATCAGTCTCAACCGATCGACCCCTACTATGTGCTGATGCAGCTTCCCGGCGAGCAGGCATCTAATGAGTTCGTTCTAATCTTGCCTTTCACGCCGGCAAATCGAAACAATATGATTGGTTGGATGGCCGGACGCAGTGACGGCGATAACTACGGCAAGCTTCTTGTCTACAATTTTCCGCAGTCTCGTCTGATTGAAGGGCCACTGCAAATAGAAGCTCGCATAGATCAAAACGCCGAACTCTCGGCCCAGTTCAGCCTCTGGAATCAGCAGGGCTCACGAGTCTTGCGCGGCCACCTACTGGTAATTCCTATCGGGCGCTCGCTTCTTTACGTCGAACCCGTGTATCTCCAGGCCACGCGCAGTCCAATGCCAGAGTTGCGTCTCGTCGTTCTGGCTATTCAGGAGCGCGTTGGGTATGGGAAGAGTTTTGACGAGGCAATGACCAATCTATTCGGCGAAGCCGGGAAAACTCCTCCCCAGCCTGACGCTGCACCACCAGGTGAGAAGGTTGATGAAACCGCACCGAAGCCGGCGGCGTCACAACCGTCGGACGCCAACCTACAGCAATTGATCAATAAAGCTGTCCAGGAGTTTGAGGATTACCAACGTCTGACTTCGCAAGGCAAACTGGCCGAAGCGGGCCAGAAACTGGAACAACATAAGCGCACACTTGAGGAC
>JBGTLM010000357.1:0-6464 GCA_041744135.1 Pyrinomonadaceae bacterium | reverse complement strand
ATGATGATGATGATCGGAAGTGGCGGCGAAACCGAGATCGCCGTAATGACCGCTATGGCCGCAACAACTCTCGAGCGGAACTCAACCAGGGCTACCAGTACGGTTTAAACACCGGTGCCAACGACGCGCAACGCCGTCAGGATTACAGTCCTCAACGTTCACGCTATTACCGAAACGCTTCTTCACAGGCATTTCGTGAGGGCTTTGTGCGTGGGTACGATCAGGGCTATCGCCAGTACGCCGGGAATGGGAATGGCCGCCACGGTAATGGCCGGCACGGGAATGATGACTATCGAAATGATGACTATCGAAATGGTGGCTACGGAAACGGTGGCTACAACAACAACGCTGATTTGAATCGGGGTTACCAGCAGGGAATAGAAACCGGGGCCAGCGATGGTCAGCGTGGCCAGAGCTATGACCCGCAGCGTTCACGTCACTATCGGAACGCCTCAACGCAGGCCTTTCGTGAAGGCTTCGTGCGCGGATACGACCAGGGCTATCGGCAATACTCGAACAGTGGTTCCAGAAATAGCAATGGCGGTGGTATCGCAGATATTCTGGGCAGTATCCTGGGCCGACCCTAACCCAGGCGAACCACTACATGAAAAAAGAATGCCGCAACGCAAGTCGCGGCATTCTTATTTTAAACGGCGAGATCCAAGGTGGCGGAAATACCACAAGCCTTGAGCTGAGTCGAAAGAGAACTCTTGTCACACTGAAAGATCTCAACTTTGGATGGTAAACAATTAAGATCTCGCCAGATCGTGTAACCCCAGTTATGCAAGTGGATCGCTGACCGCTGATTGTTATTCACCAATCAGCATTTACCATTTATTATCTCGGATGTGCCATTCACAGAGCGACAACGAATCGCCTTAATTCTCATGCTCGTCGCCGGTCTGCTATCGACCGGGTTGTTTCTTCTCACCCACCACTGCCCGGCTTCAGGTTTTGCCTTCACCAAAGAGCGGCGCGACTTTTATCGTCTGAAGAACCGCATGGCGCTCCCGCAAACATCGGATTTCGACGAGCGCGTGACGCTCTCGAGCCTGTTACAACCCGGAAACGACAGTGCCCGATGGTCTACCTCCCGCGCGGCCGCGATTGAGGGGTACGTTGTTTCCGTCGCCGCGGCCCGCACCGAACTAGCAAACTGCTACTGGGGCCGCGACACACACATTCACATCGCTTCCCGGCCAAATGCACCTCCCCGCGAGCACGTCGTTTTGGAAACAACTCCCCGGATGGAAGCCTGGGCGAGAAGCAATGGCTGGGATTGGTCCGAAGAGACACTCAAGCGAGACTTGATCGGGCGCTGGGTTCGTTTTGAAGGCTGGCTGCTCTTCGACTCACAACACGCAGGCGAATCGGAAAACATCGCGCCGGCAACCTTACATAACTGGCGCGCTACTGCCTGGGAAATCCACCCGGTTACTCAGATTGAGGTGCTGAAGTGACTTTGGAGTGCAGTGGTCCCTGGTCAGTTTCAAAATCGCCTGCTGAAGTTTTGTAGTGCCACACCATCGCGGAACCGCTAGCAGTAGAGGCCGTGTGAAAACTCGAATCTTGAAATTAGGAAAAGTCTTTCAATTCGTGGGGCAGCAACGTACATCACCTGGGTGGAAAGTTTCAAATCTGTTCTTCCGCTTCATATCAAAGTACGTCATCGGTCACACCACCTTCATGGAAAGACATCCGTAATTTTCTGAATGACCCAAGCTGCAGATAACCCGGGCTAAGACGATCAAATTCGCCCCTAGTCCGGGTTATCTGCGTTTATCAGCGGCTCGGAATTGGTCGTTCCCCAGCGCGGGTCGGATTACGGCGCGGATGGTTTTCGGTCTCGCGATTGTTCAACCATGGGCCTGATCGCTTCAATCACAAGTGCTGGTTCTTGCGCCTGAATAAAGTGACCGCTCTTTTCCGCCACGATGCGTTTCCCGCCGGGCACCTTCTCAATCCATTCCTTCTGTTTCTCCGAAGCCACCCGCCTTGCCTCCGCGGGCATGCCGTCATTCTGCATCGCCGTCAATAACGTAATGGGAATACTCGACGGGATTTTGGCAGCTCGTGCCTGCTCGTAGGTGGCATCAACAGCTGCATACTCGTCACGTAAACCTTGAGGCGCGTTGGCGATCTTCGCTATCTCTTCTTTGAATCCGGGCGGTGGATTAGTTTTCGTCCAGGCATGAAACGCTTCCTGAGACGGGTCGATGAGAACCAGGCCCGCGACCTCGGTGGGGTACATGCTGGCAAAGACACGAACAAACGGGCCTCCCAATGAATGTCCCACTAATACATAAGGCGGCTTGATGCCTGCTTTTTGGAGAGCCGCGTGAAGCTCAGTTGCGATTTGTTTCGCGTCACGAGGTTTCGGACCCGGATCAGATTGCCCCAGGCCCGCACGGTCATACGAAACAACTTGCGCAAACTTCGCAATCTCGCGCTGCACAATGGACCAGGATGCGATACCGGCTCCGAATCCTCCTTCGAGTATCACCGCTGGCGTTGCTTCGCCACCCCGCTGGCCACCGAAAAGCAAGTTGAGACTATGGCCGCCCGCGTCCACCTTTTGTAGCTTCAACGGACTCTCAATCGCCCCGGTTCCTTCGGAGGGTGACCCGAGACGTTTGAGGATCAGCGGGAATGTTTGACCCCCCTGCATCCATTTCCCATCAATTTGGGAGTCGTCTTTCGCTAGCTGACCTTCGTAAAGCCCTCCTAACGATTTCATTTCAAAGTGGACGGAAGCTGAAGAGAGGGTGATCGAATCAATTGGTAGACCTGTGGCTCCCTGATCAGGACTGTCCAGCGTGGCGCTCAGGACTCCATCTTTTCTGACAACGTGTAGAACCAGCCGGAGCTTCGCTGCGCCGACGTCCAAGGTACCTTCCCAGTTGCCCTCGATCTTCCGTGGCGACGGCTCGGGCAGCTGAACGCTTAAACCGTAATCGTGATCTACTCCGTTTCTGGTCAGGGCCTGTGATGGTTGCGTTCCGTCTTCGGAAGCTGCAACGTTATTGTGGTTGGTAGAGCCGCCGGCCCCGAACCCGAACATAAGACCGACGCACGCAAAGATGGACGCTCGTCTAATCTGGTTGAGTTTTCGCATCTCATTTCTCCTTGATTCACGACGGACGAATAATAACGAGCCTCATGATTAGCGGCTCCGTAACCTCTCATGAGCCCGATGAATTTATCGCAGGAGTCACCTCACATCAGGAAGGTGGGCCTGTCCCCGCCTCATACTAGAAAAGCCACCGACCTGGAAATCAACCTCAACCTCTGTCACCTCACAGTCAGGAAGGCGGACCTGTCCCCGCTCTTACGTCGCCAACAAGAATCATTTATACTAACCACTCAATTCATTCTCACCTCCAAAGGAGCTTCCTCACATGGCTCGCAAATGGTCAAACCTCAACCTCTCGGGCGCACTTCACTATGTTACCGGCAACTTCCTTGACCGCACAACTGTTTTCACTGACCCCGAATGCTGCAACGCTTTCCTGGATGAACTTCAGAAACTAAATCGCAATTGGCCCAGCAAGCTGATCACTTATGTGCTCATGCCGGACCATCTTCATCTCTTAATCAATCCCCTGGATGGTCGCATCAAGGAATACACGGGCCAGTTGAAAGCGGTGGCCGCCAAAGCGATCATTCGGGTAAACAGTCGCTTTGCTTTTCCTGAGCTGGATATAGGCCACCAGGTCTGGCAAAGAGCTTCAAGGGTATGGCGCTGTGGAGTGGATGGATGATCTGGCAGAAGATTAACTACATTCATGCCAACCCGGTGAAGGCTGGCTTAGTAAAATCTGCCAAAGACTACTACTGGTCTGGCTTTCGGTCTTTTCACTCACAGGGTGATGAGCCTTTGGCAGTGGATCATGACTGGTGGTGGCCGGAAGATTCTGAGAAGTTGTCGAACGCGATGAAAGAGATGGGCTGGTACAGCTTTGAAAAGAGGAGATCGGGATGAGTGGCTATGCAGCTTGAGCGGGGACAGGGTCCACCTTCCTGACTGTGAGGTTACTGAGGAGGTGACTGAGGTTGTTCAAATCACTATGTCAGCCCGCCTCAATCGACCACGCGGATTCTGACCTCCGCACCGTTGGTGCGGATTTCCGGAACATACATGGCATGTCCGAGGACAGGTAGGGCGTGGAACGAGCCCGGACTCTCTGCTCGCATTTCGTAACTTACCTGCCACACACCTTGGGGAAGTTTGTCGATGAATAGTGCCACCTTCCGATCGCGCAACTCCTGATATACCCAACGTTGCCGGCCGGTAAAGTCGCTTGCTGACTTATAGTTCATCAGGGTTGCGTTCTTACCGTTCAGCGCGCCCGACTTCACTTCTTGCAGGTAAAGATTCTCGCCACTGCGAATCTGCACCGCTTCCAGGCCGCCTGGTTTCAAGTCTTCAAACAGCAAGTATTTATAGTTGTTCTTTCCTTCAATGGTCAGAATCACTTCCACGCGCTCACCGCTCTTCACTGTGTCGCCGTCGTTTAGCGGAACGCGTTCGGAGACGAAACCCTTCAGCAGCGTCGGATGATTGACGAGTTTGAAATACTGGCGCCGCACGAAGATCTCGTTACCGGCGGGAGTGAGAGGCTCTTCTAGACTGAAGAACTTCGCTTGAGCCGAAAAGTAGATCGGACCGGTTCCATTCTGCCGTCGAATCGTAATTTCATTGGCGCCGTCTCGGATAAACTCCCGCGGAATTTCGAACTTACTTGGGGCGTTGAGAGCATCGTCCGCAGCGATTTGTTTGGTAGCGATCGGATTACCGTTGACCAATAGTTCGTATCCGACGACAGGTTGCAGCTCACCGCTGATCCGCAGGTAATCGTTCATGGTGAGCACAACGATTGTGGTATCGCGCGTATTGCTCCATTGCGCTCCGCGTCGGTTTTTTATCAGCCAGTTGGTTACAGGCTCGATGAGCTTGTTTTTCGGATCAATTGCCAGCAGGGCACGCAAAGCGAACGAGGTGGCTTCGACGCCGCCGTCTGACCAGCGCCAGTAGACACCATCCTCGCCCCAATGCGCGGTACCCATCACTGAAGGGTCCGAAACCTGACCTCCCTGTTGCACGACCGAAATATCCGGCTTCAAATCGCGTTTCACCCCGTTCTCGAGGTTCTCGACCAACGTCTTCGCTTTATCCCCGTAGCCGAAGTTATGTGCCGCCAGGGCGAGTAGCGCCCGAGTGTAAGCATTGAGCTTGTCGCGATTGATCCAGAGATTTTCGAAGGCGGTGGTTTGAAACCCCGAGACTTCAATCCCCCTCGGGCTATCGGGCTTCTCCGCCGAATTGTGATAGACCGCGAGGGCGTGCAGCATCCAGGCCTGCGCGTCGTAATTGACTTCCTCTTCAACGAGTTCTTTGTCGAGATACTCCGCAGCTCGCTCAACAACATCTTGCTTCACATCAATTCCGGCCTGGCGCGCGAGCGTCATGCCCCACAGCACGTAAGCCGTCATGAAGTGGTCGCTATCGCCTTCTTTCCACCAGCCCCAGCCGCCATCGGCGTGCTGGAAGTTGTAAAGACGCTCGAGACTCTGCCGAGTAATAACGTCGAGCTCCTTCAGATCACGTTTTCCTTTCGGATGGGTAGCAGCCGCCGTGGACTGTTCGATACCGCCAAAGATCTTGTGCATTGCTGTTCCGGGGTTGAGACCCAGGTCGCGCAGGGTCTTCGCCGTAATCGCCGCCGGCAGGAATCGGCTCATAGTTTGCTCAGTGCATCCGTACGGGTAATCGATCAGGTAGGGAAGCGCGTCCAGCATCGTTGTTGCCATGCTGGGCGCCACCTGAACCACCAGCTCGGTCGTCTCACCTCGCCGTTCCCGGGGAATGTCGAGCGTGATCGCTACACTATCGCCGCGCATCCTGCCCGAGCGTGAGATAGACTTCTCGATCCCATGTTCGTAGACCGTGAACGTCTTCTCCATCGCATCGGCGTGCTCGGCACCGCGCGCTTCGACTTTTAATTTTGCTTCACCGGCCTTATCAACCGCGACGAGCCAGTCAACTCTCGATTCACCATTTCCTTTCACTCTGACTGGCGCTTGCTCCCCTTTTACCGGCCTACCATCGACGACCAGACCAGATACAGTCACACCTTCAGCGGTTAACGCAGGGGCGACGAGCATTGACCGGTCAGTGTTGTTATTGATAACGGCGGAAATGGTCACCTGGTCGCCCACCACAAAAAAGCGTGGCGCCTGGAGCCGGACGATAAGCGGCTGCTTCGTTCTCGTAGAGGTGTTGCCGATACCAAATTGATTTCCCGCAGTGGCAACACGAGCTGTGGCCTGCCAGGTCGTCAGCGAGTCCGGGTATTTCACTTTCACGAATGCCGTTCCATCGCCGTCCGTCTTAACGTCAGGTTGCCACAGAATGGTTGACCGGAAATCGGTGCGCACCTGAACTGCTGGTTCTTGACTTGCAC
>JBGTLM010000356.1:0-8565 GCA_041744135.1 Pyrinomonadaceae bacterium | reverse complement strand
AAGCTTGGGCGCCGGTTCCGATCACGATGAGGTCGAATTCTCTCTCCTGCGCGGTGTCTCCCTCTAGGCCCTTTAACCGGAATCGGCCGCATCAGCCATCAACCGCTTGGTCGCTTTATTTACTTCTCCGAGACAGCACGCACCCGAAGGATTTTTCGCCGGGCATGCACACATCTTCTGCCTAATCAATGCAACGATGCGCTGGGTTACAGTAGAGGTGCCAGTTCCGCTAATCTCGTCGCGCACATCCTTCTCACCGAATCCAAAGCAATAGCAAAGCGGAACCGGATCGATCGTTTCCTTTAAACCCACGCGCACACGCAGGTCGCTGGACATGAAAGCAGGGCCACCATTCTCGCTAAAGTAGACTACCCGGCACTCCGGATCAGAACAGAAGCGATACTCGTCTTGGTTTACGAGGTCAAGCAACTCTGACTTCAGCATCAGCAAAACTGTCTTCCTCGTTACCGGACGGCTCGCATTATCGCATCTTCTACAAGCGTGGTGCGGATCATCCTGCGGAGCTGGGGCATTGACTGGATCAAGGGCTAAAGCCTCTGCAAAATCCAGCGAGGTCAACTCCTGACGATCAACAGAGCAACAATCCACGAGATTCATTTTCCTTCCTTGAGGGTGTAGCAGTGCTATTAATGGCATCACGCAATTTCGTGGGTGTGGTCTTCTGCGGGGCGTTACTCAACAACTGCCTCACCTCGGTCATAACTCACTTGCGAGCGGCGAAATTGTCATGGATCATTTGTTTTGAAGAACTTTCCTTATCTCAGCAGCGAGCGTATCGCCGCTGAGTCTCCGCTCCGGTGCCACGCCGCCGAGTTGGTGCATCCAGTAGTTGGGAACAGGTGGTTCGGCCTTCCATTCAGCTGCACGATCAAAGACCATGTAAACATCCCACGCTGGCTGTCCCGCTTTTAGTTTCAGAACGGGCGAATAACTTTGCGCCAGCTCTCCCTTGACGTCCCAGAAGAAGACGACCCGGCTATCTGGTAATTTCTTAATACCTGATGAGACGCTCGCCTCGTCGTCGCCCTTTAGAATCGGGACATACACTGAGTAGACGCGCAGGTCCGGGTTCTTAACATGCTCCAGTACTTTGCTTTGGATTTCGGAGGCCCCCCGAAGACACATTGCTCAACTCGGTGAGAGCAGCAGGAGCAAGCGAACTTTCCCCTTCTCTTGGTTGAACTTGTTCTGTAGCTCTTTCATATCTGAGGAATAACGCTGGACATCCGTAGTGGTTGAAGACGTCACGGGTGCGCCCACCTTTCCGGCACGCAGATTTGGGCATAAGGCTAACGCCACGATTCCCAGAAGGATAACTCCAAAGAGAGCGCCTTCCACATACTTGCGCAAAGCAACCAACTCCATTTCAAATGTTCGATTCAGCATGCTTTATTGTCAGCACCGGGCATTGCGCCGCCTGGCCGTGCGCACCTAACTCTCGCTCACATTTTTCGAGGTGCGCGGCGAGCATGCGCCGGAAGGCGCGCATCGCTTTCATTCGCTTGTCCATCTCAATGAGCTTTTCCCTTAACAGGTCACGAACCTTACGGCATTGCGCCACGCTTCCTGACGATAGCAACTGCCCTATTTCGTCGAGGGAGAACCCAAGTTCCTGCGCATGCTTGATAAAACGCACGCGCTCGACTGTCTCCGATGTGAAGAGACGAAAGCCTCCCGCCGTGCGTCGAGCGCGTGGTAAGAGTCGCCGCTTTTCGTAATACCGCAGCGTGTCTAAACTGACTTCGCTAAGCGTTGCGACCTGGCCAATCTTTAGCTCAGCTGATTCCATGTCGTCACCTACGGCGTAATAATAAACCCTTGAGCTAAGCCCAGAGTCAAGCGGAAAATTCAAACTCTCTTCAGGGCTGACATTTAAAGCGCGACGCCGCTTTGGATGGTTGAGCCACCGAGGACATCCAAAGCGCCGTCCCGCTTCGCTCTGCCGGCGCATTCCGTAAGTTGATCGCTGTGCAAGTCTTCAGTTGCCGGTCATGTTATAGGACGCGACATGTCGTGCTCTGCGTTGAGTAACCAGCCATGAAACCACAAATCGCCTTCGGTGATGTGACCGCGATGCTCAATGCAACCCTGAATGTCGGAGATGTTTGCTGTGCCGTTTGAGCATTTCATCAGCCTTAGCGCGCTGTTCCGGCGTCAGCAGGCTGTAGGCTTTACTCTTTATCCGTTGGTGCTCAACGATCGTTTCGGCCATTAACTGCGCCTGTTGAGTCGCAAGAGCGCGAACCTGCGCCTCATCAAACTGTCCATTTGCCGTGGCCACCTCCAGTTGTTTGTGCACATCGTCCCTCTTCTGTTGCAGTGGTGCCATGGTGGTATGAGCTGCTTCTAGAAGAGTCTTTATTTGCCCTTTTTGCGCCTCAGTCAAGTTCAACTCGCGAGCTATGTGATCGAGCATTTCTGGTCCGAAAGAGTGCCGCGGTCCATCGCCTCGATGTTGAAAGTGAGCCATTACTGCGTCACCTTGTCCCAATGCGAAAATCGTCGCGCCGATAATCAACGCCACGATGCTCGTTAACACAAGTATTCGGTTTCTCATTCTTTGATCTCCTTGGTGTTTTGCCTTTACGGTTACAAACTAAACGTTACTTCGGGTTTGTCATTTCTCTTTCCGGAGCCCGCAGCCTTCCTGGCGGGAATTCGAGTGTGTCTTTGCAGGCGAAATGCAAACGTCCCGCTTGTTCTGTCTACACAGTCTTATACGCCGCTCTCGGCCGGCGCGATGTAAAGAGTTGTTAGTCTCACGTAAAGTTTTGTAAATGGAAATGGCGCATTAGTTAGTGTCTTTGGAGCGCCCCCAACCAAGTCGCTTAGGTTTCATTGACACTTCTTTACAACCCCGGCTGGGTGATTGGTTTACAATGAATGGCCTTGCTCGAACCATGGAAGACATCTTAATCATCGATGACGATGTGGCATTGTGTGAGCTAGTGACGGAGTATCTCGAACCACTGGGCTTTCATGTCGAAGCGCTTCATCGCGGTGACACTGGGGCCAAGCGCGCGCTCGAGGGCCAGCATTCCATCGTTGTTCTTGATGTAATGCTGCCTGGAGTGAACGGCTTTGACGTTCTGCGTCAGATACGCTCCCTTTCAAAAATACCTGTGCTGATGCTTACAGCCCGAGGGGATGACGTTGATCGTATCGTCGGACTTGAAATAGGTGCGGACGACTACTTACCAAAGCCATTCAACCCCCGTGAACTCGCCGCGCGCATTCGCGCCATCTTGCGGCGCAGCAGTTCGAACGAGAGCCCGGAAACCGCTCGCATTGTAGTTGGCGATGTGGAAATGGAAACGGGCACGCGTCTTGTGCGTCGGGCTGGAAATATCGTCGACCTAACCGCGGTGGAGTATGACGTTCTGGAGAAGCTACTTCGTCGTGCCGGACGCATACTGACGCGTGAAGAACTCTCCACGCAGGTTCTCGGACGCAGCTCGTCGCCTTTTGATCGCAGTATTGATATGCACATTAGCAACTTGCGCAAGAAGCTCGGCCATCGCGTGGGTGAATCCGATCGCATCAAGACTGTACGCGGCACCGGTTACGTATATGCACTGACAATGAGCACGGACGGAGAGTGAACGCCTTGCCGCGCAGCCTTTTTCTGAAAATCTTTCTCTGGTTTGGGGCGGCGATGCTCACAATGATCGTGATTACGTTTCTTGTGCTCGAACTTACCAGGCCGGAACCGTTCAGACTACACTTTCGTAAACCTCCAGATTTCATACTAGCCGGTTATGCGCAGACCGCCGTCGACATCTTTGAGCGCGAGGGGCAGAGGCCGCTTGCCGCTTATATGGACCAGCTGGGGCGCTCGACCAAAATCCGAGCAGTCTTGTTTGGATCGCAGCTCGACGAACTGTCTGGCCAGCAGGCGCCGCCTGGAGCACTTGAAGTAGCTCGGAAGGTAATGCAAACGCGGGAGCCGGAGGCTTTAAGAGAGCGGTTTCCTCAGCTGGTAGCTCGACACCTGCAGACTGCCCGCGGAGATCAATATGTGTGGGTCGCGGAGATGCCTCCCCATCCGCCACTGCTGTCGTACGACCACCTTCTGCATCTCGTCGCCATGAGTCTGATCGGCGGTGCTTTCTGCTACTGGCTTGCGAGATATTTGACCGCACCTTTGACTACGCTGCGCAGAGCCGCTAACGAGTTAGCTAGTGGCAATTTTGCAGCTCGGGTAGGGCCATCATTGGGTAAACGTCGCGACGAGCTGGCGTCGCTGGGTTCAGATTTCGATCTCATGGCGGAACAGATCGAATCGCTGTTAAAGGCCCAGCGTCGTTTGCTGGGTGATATCTCACACGAGCTGCGTTCGCCTTTGGCGCGCTTGAATGTCGCTCTTGAGCTGGCGCGACAACGTGCCGGCTCGGAAGCGACTAGTGCGCTAGAAAGGATCCAACATGAAGCCGAAAATCTGAATGAGATGATTGGACAGTTGCTTGCGCTGACTCGCCTGGAAACGGGGGCCCGAGAAATCAGCAAAAACCATTTTGATCTGGCGAAGTTGGTTCGGGATATTGCGGACGATGCGGATTTCGAAGCTCGCAGCCGCAATCGATCGGTGCGGGTTGATTCTTGTGAGAGTTGCATGATGGTGGGTAGCGAGGAGCTGCTTCGCCCCGCCATCGAAAACGTCGTCCGCAACGCTGTTCAATACACGGCGGAAAAGAGCGAGGTTGAGATCGACATCAAGGCAGATGGGGCTAGTTCGGCTGACCGGCATACACGCCAAACTGTTGAGGGCCTAAATCTGAGCGAAGGTTTTGCCGAAATAACCGTTCGAGATCACGGGGCCGGCGTACCGGAGAATGCGCTGGCCGAGATCTTCCGTCCTTTTTATCGCGTTGATGACGCCCGCGACCGCGAGAGTGGTGGCACGGGACTCGGGCTTGCGATTGCCGAACGGACCGTGCGTTTACACGGCGGCACCGTAACCGCGATAAACGCACCCGACGGTGGGCTGATAGTCACGATTAGTTTGCCCTTTGCACACACCTAAAGCCCGCCTTCCGGTTTTCACACTCCGCTTCATCGGACTAGCCTCCTTAGCTAGGGAGTCATATTCGACTCCCGCCGTCAACCTCGGACGAAGTCTGTGGTTAACATGTTACTGGAGCGATTCAATCCCATGGTTATTTTAAGTCTTTGCTTTTCTTTGCGGCGGCGGGCTTGGGTGAAATTGGCGGCGGTTATCTAGTATGGCTTTGGCTGCGCGAAGGGAAGAGTATTTGGCTTAGCAAGGAGAGTTGGCCTAGCCGTGTTTTAGTTTGACCGTTTGGGATAACTTCAATTTCGAGCCGGCACAAGTCCTCGATCACCCGGGTATGCGGACGCCACTATTGCCGCTTCCGCTCGGCCGAATTTCAGGTAGAGCGCGGGAATGACGATCATGTTGAGGAAGGTCGAGGTAACGATACCGCCAAGAATCACCACAGCCATCGGCTGTTGAATCTCTTTACCAGGTTCTCCCGCTCCCAAAGCGAGAGGAATGAGACCGACACCGGTCACCAGCGCGGTCATCAGGATTGGACTCAGACGTTCCATCGAACCTTGCACAATCGCGTCACGGAAACCAACGCCTTCCTCCTGCATCAAGTGCGTGTAGTGCGAGATCAGCATGATGCCGTTTCGGGTGGCGATGCCGAACAGGGTGATGAAACCAATGAGCGAGGCGATCGAGAGCGTGCCGCCGGAGAGGAAGACCATCACCACGCCGCCGATAAGCGCGAGCGGCAAATTTGCCATCACGAGCGCGGCAGAGCGGGCCGACTTTAAAGCGATGTAGAGCAGCATGAAGATGCCACCGATGGCGACGATGGAGAGCAGCGTGATGAGGCGCGACGCCTTCTCCTGCGCCTCAAACTGCCCGCCGTACTGCACGAAGTAGCCTTGTGGCAACTGCACGCTATTGCCGATAGCCGCTCGGACATCATTGATGACGCTGCCTAAGTCTCGATCTGCAACATTGGCTTGAATAATGATGCGTCGTTGGACGTTCTCACGATTGATCGTGTTCGGGCCTTGATCTACGCGCACTTCGGCCACCTGACCGATGGGCACACGGGCGCCCGTCGGCGTGTCAATCAGAGTGCGACCTATCGTCTCAACAGATTCGCGCGCCGTGTCATCGAAGCGCACGAGCGCGTCGTAAGTCTTCTGCTCTTCCAGTACCTGCGAGGCGACGTGACCGTTAAAGGCCGTGTCAACTGTTTCGGCCAAATCTCCGGCTCTCAGTCCGACTGCGGCTGACCCTTGCCGATCCATGTTGATCTGCACCTGCGGCACGCCAACTTGCGGCTCGACGATCAGATCAACGATGCCGGGAACTCCCGCCATCTGGCTGCGTATCTCGGCGGCTTTGGTGCGAAGCGTCGCGAGGTCGGGTCCGAAAAGTTTGATGGCAATCTGGGCCCGCGTGCCTGAGAGCAGGTGGTCGATGCGGTGCGAGATGGGCTGCCCCACTTCCGCCTCGACGCCGGGGATGCGCGCCAGACGCTGGCGCACGTCTTCCATAAACTCGGCGTGAGAGCGGTCACCCTCCTTGGTGACGACCTCGATCTCGCTCGTGTTGACGCCCGCAGCGTGTTCGTCTAACTCAGCGCGTCCCGTCCGTCGAGTGGTCGAGACCACTTCAGGGACTTCGTGCAGCACCGACTCGATGACATTGCCGATGCGATTGGACTCCTGCAAGGACGTGCCCGGCGGCATGTTGGCGTTGATATTCAGCGTGCCTTCGTTGAACGGCGGCAGGAATTCGCGACCCATGAAGGCGAACATGGCGCCGGCCACCAGCAGCATCGCGGCGGACGTGGCGATGATCTTGTACGGATTGCGGAGCGTCCAATTCAGGATGCGCGCGTAATGCTTCTTCATCCAGGCGACGAGTCGTGAATCTTTCTCGTCGTGAAGCAGCTTTGACCGACCAAGCAGGAAATAGCAGAGCACCGGTGTTACTGTCAGCGCGACGACGAGTGAAGCTGTGATCGAGATGATGTACGCTAAGGCGAGCGGAGCGAACATGCGCCCCTCAAAGCCTCCCAGGGAGAAGAGCGGAAGGAAAACGATGATGATGATCAGAGTCGCAAAGAGAATTGAATTCCTGATTTCGCTCGACGCGCGGAAAATGACATCCATGACGGGAGCGGACGTGGGCGATTGCACGTTCTGCTTCAGCCGTCGGAAAACGTTTTCGACGTCAATGATCGCATCGTCCACGAGCGCGCCGATAGCGATGGCCAAGCCTCCCAGGGTCATCGTGTTGATCGAGATGCCGAAGTAACTCATCACCAGAATCGCCGCAATCAGCGAGAGCGGAATCGCCGTCAGCGAGATGAAGGTCGTGCGGAAGTTCCACAGGAAGAGGAACAACACGATGGTCACCATGACGCCGCCCTCGATGATTGACGAGCGCACATTTCCCACCGCGCGGTTGATGAAGTCGGACTGTTGGAACGCCTTCGTGTCAATCGTCACGTCCGCGGGCAGCGTCGCTCTCAACCCCGCGAGCGTCGACTCGATTTCGGCGGTGACTTCGAGCGTATTGGCGTTTGGCTGTTTCTGAATCGTCGCGATGACCGCCGGCTGCATGTTGAAGCTGCCGTCGCCGCGCTTCAGAGCGGAGCCCGCTTGAACGGTGGAGATGTTGCCGATCAAAATCGGCGTGCCATTGCGTACGGTGACGACAGAGTTTGCCAGGTCTTCGGGCGAATGGATGCGGGCGCGGCCGCGAATGAGGAACTCTTCGTTCGTGCGCTCAAGGAAGCCGCCCGCCGCGTTCGCGTTTGAAGCGGTCACGGCCTCGACGACTTGTTCGAGCGTTAAGCCATAGTCGGCAAGTTTCGCTGGGTCCACAAGCACCTGAAACTGCTTCGTCTCGCCGCCGATAATCATAACCTGCGAGATGCCCGTGACGCCCAACAGGCGCGGGCGCACAGTCCAATCGGCCATCGAGCGCAGATCCATCGCGGACGTTGTCTTGCTGGTCATTGAGATCAGCATAATCTCACCCATGGTCGAGGAGATTGGGCCGAGCACGGGGGCGGGCACTCCGGCGGGGAGTCGGACTTGTTGTAACTTCTCGTTGACGAGTTGGCGGGCCCGGTAGATATCCGTGTCGAGGTTGAACTCGACGAAGACGATGGAGATGCCGATGGCGGAGTTCGAACGGACGCGATAGACACCCGCCGTGCCGTTCATCGCGGCCTCGATGGGAAGCGTCACGAGCGATTCCACTTCTTCCGGCGCGAGTCCGTGCGATTCGGTCAGAATCGTTACGGTCGGAGCGGTCAGATCGGGAAACACATCAACCGGCGTGCGCATGGTGACATAGCCGCCGTAGATCAGCAGCGCGACGGCGGCTATAACGACCATGAGTCGGTTGTGGAGCGACCACTGAATAATTTTATTTAGCATGCTCTTACTTCTTACCGACGCACAGGCTGCTGAAGTACTAAGAACGATCCGCGAAATCACACGAACAGACGCGAAACGCACTCCACATTTCGCTCTCTTCCCGCGCTA
>JBGTLM010000355.1:0-2760 GCA_041744135.1 Pyrinomonadaceae bacterium | reverse complement strand
ACCTCGCCAGGGTGGACTATAAAGAGACTTGTTGCCGGCGTATCGTGATGAATGCCGCGATAGAAGAGTTCTCCCCCGCCTGCCTGGATAAGGCAAAATTGATACTCTTCATGCCAATGTCGTGGATAGGGTTCGGTGACGGCAATGCCCCTTCGGAGCTCGATACCCGCAAGATCATCCAGCCGCCAATGAGCAATAGACTCTCGACTTTCGTTACTCGTCTGCATCCTCTCATCGAACGCCTTGCTTTCAGCGCCTGGTCCTTATCTCTCTAATCCGCGTTCATTCGCGTTCATCCGCGGCTGAATTCTTGGTCAATCGAAAGCGCTGACAAGGCAGTTAGTTTAATTCCCACTCTGTGGTTTGCTTTGATTGCGCGGGCGGTTAAAAGGCGACGATGTGCGCCAGACGGGCATTGCGTCAGAATTTGCAACCCGCAGACCAATAATCAGACCAACCCTCGCAAGCGTCTGGGGCCCAGTCCAGTCCCAATCCGGCTTCACCGTATCGGTGGTCGAGTGGTAGTCACTCGTCATCCATTTCTTCATGCGCCCGACCCAGATCGATGGATCCCCATCCGGGCCGCCCATCAGCATCAAGGCCGGCACGCCCCGTTTCACAAACGCATAGTGGTCAGAGCGAACAAACGCGTTCTCTTCCGGGAGCGGATCGGGCGTTACGATGTTTCCCGTCGCCGCCGAGACCTCCTCAAAGACGGTACCCAGGTCGGAGTGCTCTGCTCCAAATCCCACAATACGTTTTACTGGTCCATATACCTCGGTACCAATGCCGTCGAAATTTATATTGGCGGCCACCTTCTCGAGCGGCCAGGTGGGGTGCCCGACCCAATGTTCGGCGCCTAGCAAGCCATACTCTTCACCTGTTACCGCGAGGAAGATAATCGAGCGACGTGGACGGGAGGATGGCTTGGGAAAGGCTTTGGTGAAGGCCTCGGCAATGGCGGTAATTGTCGCAGTGCCGAGCGCGTTGTCAGCCGCCCCAGGATAGATTCGACCACCTTCGATTCCGTAGGCGTCATAGTGCGCGGAATAGACCACCGCTTCTTGTTTCAGTTTGGCGTCCGAGCCCTCCAAAACTCCGACCACGTTGTCGCTGGTCGCCTCCGCGAACTTTAGGCGTAAAGCCAGAGTGGCAGTTTTCCCAAGGTCGCGAGAAACCATCTCGCCACTCGTGGCCTTCTCTTGAGTTTGCGCGTAAGTCATTCCCGACCCGGCAAAGATCTTTTCCATTGCGACGTCGCTGGTGAGCAGCACCGGCGGAATCTTGAAAGGCGGCGTTGGCGCTGACGCCAGAGTGACGCGACGGCGCGAGAGATAGTTAGCGAGGGTTGCGAATGGCTGTGCCGGCGTACCCACATTTGCAACGATGATAGCCACCGCCCCGCGACCGAATATGTTCGTTGCCCGGGTCTGCGGGTTAGTGGCGCGCCGCCACGCGGGTACGTCCACACCTGCAGGCTGGCCATTGAGAATGATTGCCACCTTGTCTTTTAGCTCAAGACCAGCCAGGTCATCACGTTTCAACTCCGGAGAAACAACGCCATATCCAACGAACACAACGCCGCCTGCTTGATCCAGCTGCTCCGAGGTGTAAGGCGGCAAGACGATGTAGTCTTCCCCCTGCCTGAGTGCCGCGTCTCCTACCATGAAGGATGATTCCGGCAACACGTAGGCAGACTTGAACTTGATCGGTTGCAGGTAAGTTCCATTCTCACCCGCTGGTTTGAGCCCCAGTTTAGCGAAACGGTCGGCCAGATACCGCGCGGCCTTGTCCGCGCCGGGCTGTGCAGTTCCTCGACCTTCGAACTCGTTCGAGCTGAGAGTGGTGGTGACGTCGCGGATGGTTTCGAGTTTCACGCGTTCAGCGGCTTTGCGCTCGGCTCCGGTAACCGCCGGAGCAGCTTTGGCGGCTGGGGTTGCTTTGGTAGCCTGGATCGCGGGAGCGGTGGCGGTTGATTGCCATGCGAGCGCCGGTGACGAGAGCAATGCAAAAACAAGCACCGCAGATAAAAATCCGCGGCTTTGGACGTTATTCCGAGAAAGCGAGTGCATTAAGTGGGTCTCCTAATCTAATAAGGTACGATGCGGGAAAGTGTATACGCAGTAGGCTAAGGAATGTTATTCCGATATCAATCTTGCTATCAAGAACGCAGCACCGGCGGCGGCGCTGCCGATGAAGGCCATTTGCAAGGCACTGCGCAGTGGCCTCATTCCGGTAAAGCGCCCCTTAATAAAACCGAAAACAAAAAGAGCCACGATCGTTATGACGATTGAAACAAGCAGTGCCGCTGATGCGCTATTCGTTGCCATGTAGGGTGCCAGCGGGACGAGGCCTCCCACCGCGTAAGCGCCCCCGATTGTGAACGCGCTAACCATCGCCCGCTTGGGATCAGGCTTCTCGAGCCCCAGCTCAAAGCGCATCATGAAATCGATCCACTGTTGGGGCTGCTTGCGCAGCGCCTGCACGATTGGCCACGTCTCTGCTTCTGTCAGTCCGTAAGAGTGAAACACTTCGGCAACTTCCCTCATTTCCTCATGAGGAATTTCCGCAACTTCGCGCTTCTCGCGCTCGCGTTCCTTTACATAGTGTTCCGCATCGCTCTTTGCGGCTAAATACCCACCGAGTCCCATGGCAATTGATCCCGCAGCAATCTCCGCCAAACCGGCAGTAACGATGATGCGTGTGGTAATTGCTACTGCTCCCGTAAGTCCGGCCGCCAGTGCAAAAGGAACCGTCAAA
>JBGTLM010000354.1:0-9967 GCA_041744135.1 Pyrinomonadaceae bacterium | reverse complement strand
AGCGCTGGTCTCTGACGCGGACCAGTACAAACGTGATGCGCCCGTTACGCTGATGACCGCACACTCGGCGAAAGGACTCGAGTTTCCGTTGGTTTTTATCGTGGGGTTGGAGGATGGGCTCTTTCCGCACTCGCGTTCGGCGACCGACCCGGCAGAGTTAGAAGAGGAACGGCGTCTATGCTATGTCGCAATGACACGCGCGGAGCGGTATCTCTATGTCACACACGCCATGAAGCGACGCGTCTATGGCGAGGAGTTAGCATCGGAACCGTCTCAATTCCTGAATGAGATGCCGCTCGAGCTATTGGAAGATTTATCACTCGGCAAATCCTGGCTCTCATTCGCTCGCGGATCCTCCACCGAATATGAGCAAGGCGACTATCGGAAAGAACGGAAGAAGTTTAGCGGTAAGACCTATGACAGCGTCGACTCAATTGCCGAGTTTTTCAAGCAAAGGAACCAGCAAATGGGTCGGCCGGCTCCCGAGACTCGACACGCCCCGAGGGTTAACCGATACCCGGCATCAGGTATGCGAACTCCGACCTCCGGTTCACGACCCGCAACCGCCGATACACAATCAACTACTCCATCGGAGTTCGTTCCCGGCTCCTACGTCCGTCATGCCAAGTACGGCCGTGGCCTCGTCCTCCATCGCGAAGGAGTTGGCGATTCACTGAAACTAACTGTGACCTTTCCCGGTTATGGTCAAAAGAAGCTAGTGCAGAAATACGCGGGTCTCGAGAAAGCCTAAAGCAGCTGTTGTCGCCACTCCTTCATTGATGGTTCTTCGTCTAAGTGCAGGAAGCTACGCTGGACCTCAGGATGCTCTAGGCCTGCGTGAGCTCTTCCACTATTTCCTTGGCATCGAATATCTTACGCAAGACTTCCCACATTCCACGCACGTCGACCGAGATCGAGCGATTGACTGACTCGTCGTAGTCGAAGTTACCCACCAGGGACTGGATGTTGCCGTCAAAGATCAAACCGACGAGTGCTCCTCTCTTGTTAATCGCCGGCGAGCCACTGTTGCCCCCGACGATGTCGTTGGTGGAAACGAAGTTGAATGGAGTCTTGTGATTAACCATCGGCTTCCGCTCCATCCAGCGCGGTGGCAAGACATATGGAAACTTGTACTTGAACTTCGCAGCCCTGGCATAGAGTCCACCCAGCGTAGTAAACGGTGGCACAAACTTTCCGTTTTCCCAGTAGCCCTTCACTGCCCCGTAGGAAAGTCGTAGCGTGAAGGTTGCATCCGGATAAAGCTTGGTCCCCTCGGTCTCGAACAGCGCACGCGCAATCTTTCCGTAACTTGTGCGCTCCACGCTGAGCACCTCATCTTCGTAGCGTTTACGCGCCTCGCGCGCTTCCTTATCGATGCTGCGGGCCAGCTCAATCATTGGATCGCTTGATTCCTCAATCGCCTTGCGACCACCGGCGGCGAGTTTTTTGCGATACTCAGGGTCCTTCAGTTTGGTCCCTTCGATCAATTCCGCGGCGCGCGCTTCCGGAGTCTTGCCCTTTAGTACTCTTTGGACGAAAGGATGATTCGGACCATAAACGCTATGCATGAACTCCAGAGAGTTTGCCAGTTTAAGTTTCTCGAAATCCTCATGAATGGGAGCGGTCGAGTAGAGACCGAGCTCCAGCGACGCTCGTCGCGCGTCGGTAAATTCCGCCAGACGCTGAGCGTTTTTTTTCTCACTCTCCTCAGCCATCCGCACCAGGGTGCGCGCGTACCCGAAGAGCACACTGTTAAAAGCGGCAGCAAGATCAAGAAAGCGACGTTCGCGCGCATAACTTGCATAGTCCTTGTGAGCCTTGGCTATAGCGTCCCAGGCATCGCCATATTCTTGCTTCTTTCTGGCGTCGGTGTTGATTGAAGCTCGCAGCGCCTCCTCCGCCTTGAGCTTTTTGGCCAGTAGGCTCTTGTCTTGAAGTCCAGCTATCTGGCCCTTGTAAACTTTGATAGAGTTTTCAATGCTATTCAGTTCATTCTGCGCGAGACGGGTCTGCTCTTCTCCTTGGGCCATATACTTCTTCAGCACTTCGCGGCGCGTTTCGAGCGTCCGCAGCACCAGGGGAATGCTCACGTCACGCAGCGATTGGAGGTGCGCCACGGTATTGAGTCGAGAAGTTGTCCCCGGATGTCCGGTTACAAATACCAACTCTCCCGCCTTCGCTCCGGCCTTGGACCATTTGAAATAGTTCGCCACCTTTACCGGCTGGTCGTTCTCGTAGACTCTCACCAACGCCATGTCGAGGTTGTAGCGAGGGAAATTGAAATTGTCGGGATCGCCGCCAAAGAATGCGGCCTGAAACTCCGGCACAAAGACCAGGCGCACATCGGTGTACTTCTTGTATCGATAGAGGTTGTACTGCCCGCCCTGGTAAAGGGTGACCAGGTCGCTGCGCAGTCCCGTTGCCTGAGCAGATTCTGACTCAATGGCGCTGATTTGGGCCTGCCGGGCAGTATTCGCTTCCACGGACGTCATGCGAGAATTGACTGCGTTATTAATCCGGCTGGTGACGTCCTCAATACTCTCCAAGACGTTTAACTCGAGGCTTGGCGCCTTTTGTTCGTCAGCTTGAGTACGGGCGACAAAACCTTCCTTGGCGTAGTCTTTCTCGGCGGAGCTGAGTTCACCCACAATCTCCTCAACGATGTGATAGTTGGTCAGCACCAAACCATTCGGCGAAACAAAGGAACCGGAACCCCCGTTATTGAAACGCACTGAGGCAAGTTGCACCCTCCGCAGCCACTCGTCCGTAATTTCGAATCCGTACTTGCGCTTGATATCCGCGCGCGGCACGTTGGTAAAGGGCCACATGCCTTCATCAACAGCGAAGACAGCCATGGCCTGAAACATAAACAGCACTATGATCAGCTCACACAATAATTTTCGAAGTCTCATAATTTCCTCTGAAACTGCCTAGCGGGAGAGATCTTAGAGCTTTTGATGTCTAATTGGATGCTTGAGATTAGAAAGGTTGGGCAGGTTGGATGTCAAGCGATCGGCAGAGTGGGTAGTGGGTCAGTTTGGTTGAAGGGTGTCCGATAAACTTTTAGTTTGTCGCGGCGCCACGACAAGCTAATAAAGCTTATCGGACATCAAACCGACCTACCACCGCAGAGCGCGCCGCCGACCTGCAAAATTAGACCTTTGGTTTTCTCCTTCCAGTCTCTACTCAGGCGCCGTTTTTGAGCCACCTTGGATAGAAACCTGCCTTCGCTTGCTGTGTTCTTCCGGGGCGGAATTGGCGACCCGGCGGCTTAGAAGGGTGCCACTACTCATTAACGGGCTGGTGGTGCGCCGGGAGTTGACTGGCCTTCGCCTACGTTTGACAATCACTGCCAATGAAAACAAGACCCGCCAAAGGTAAGGCCGGGATCCCGGGGATTTCTGATTTCGCCGGCCGCCTTTTCGGCTCGTGGCTCTCCCTCAAACTCCCGACCAGCAAGACTAAAGTGATTCTGGCTGTTTCGGGCGGAGCGGATTCGACCGCCTTGCTGTTGGCGCTGGACGAATTGGTGAAAGCGGAAAAACTAACGCTGACTCTCACGGTCGCTCACCTTGATCACAGTTTACGAAAAGTGAGCCGGGAGGATGCAAACTGGGTTGAGAATCTAGCCAGGGAATTAGGGCATGAGTTTGTAAAACGGCGCACTGACGTTAAGAAACGTGCGGCCAGGAGCGGCGATAATCTTGAACAAGCTGCCCGCCGCGTCCGGTACGAGTTTTTCAAGAGAACCGCGAAAGAAACCCACTCGTTTCTAATAGTCACTGCTCATACCCTGGACGATCAAGCGGAGACCATTCTGCTACACCTCTTGCGAGGCAGTGCCGCAGAAGGGCTGAGCGGCATTGAACCTGTGCGCCTCATCGATGCGAATTCTTCCATACAGTTGGCTCGCCCTCTACTTTCGTGGGCGCGCCGCATTGACGCCGAAAACTACTGCCGCCTGCGAACGGTTGAGTTTCGCATCGACGAAATGAATCAGGACGAAAAATACGCCCGAGTGAGAGTTCGCAAACAGCTTCTACCACTAATGCGCTCTTTTAATAACAAGATTGTGGAGGCCCTTTCTCGGACAGCTACCTTATTGCGCGAAGATGCCAAAGCACTCTCAGATGAAGCCAACAAGCTTTTGAGACTCGCGAGCCCCCAAGCCCCTCAAACATTGCCGAAAAAGGGGGGCAATCTCACACGGCTTAACGTAGATGTCCTGGCGACCGCTCCCGCGGCAGTGCGAAGACGGGCCCTGCGGCAATGGATTTCCCACGGGCGAGGAGACCTACACCGGCTGGAAATGGTTCACTTGGTGGCCGTCGATAGCTTGATTGAAGGTAACCGCGGCGGGCGTATCGCAGAATTGCCAGACGGCGGCAAGGTTGTGAGAAAGCGACAATGGCTTGAACTTGATGCCAGGGTGAAAGGCAAAAAGGGTTGAAAAACCCGGTCTCAATCTCTAGAATTGGAACTGACACCGCCGGATTTAAAGGACGGCGGTTTCTCTTTGTTGGATGTGCTGCACCGGAGTGGTGAGACCTGATAAGCCCGACTTATCTCGCCTCCCTATCCAGCGGAACAGGTTGCACAACCTGCAGCCTGCAAGACTGCATCCAAGCCCCGCTTGTTTTACCGATAGAGTCGAAATCTTTCGGTCGAAGCGGGGGATTTAAGTTGGGGGAAAGACAAAGGACGTCCATCTGGGTTATGATCGGCGTCGGAGGCTTTAATGACACTCAGTTCGACTGCTAGACAAATAATCTTCTGGTTGCTAATCGTTGCCGGTGCGCTGCTGCTCTACAAACTGGTAAACCCGACGGGTAAGAACTCGACGGCGATCGATTTGACTGCTCTTTACGGGAAAATCGAGAAGGGCGAAATAAAACAGTTGACCGTCAAACAAAACGAGACGGTAGCTATCGACAACCGCGGTCAGGAACTTCGGGTTCAGCTCACAAACGAGCATATGAAGAGCGAGTTATTCAAGAAGGCTAATGAACTCACCGATGGGAATGTTCGCCGGGTTGACAAGTTTGAAGACGAGTCTGGGAACAGCAACTATTTTTGGCCAATGCTGATCACCTGGGCGCCGCTGCTGTTTATTATCGGTATCTGGGTATTCATGCTGCGGCAGATGCAGTCGGGCGGGAACAAGGCCCTCAGCTTCGGAAAGTCGCGAGCGAAGCTGCTGAACAACCAGCAGAAACGTGTCACCTTTAAGGACGTTGCCGGCGTTGAAGAAGCCAAGGAAGAACTCCAAGAAATCATCGAATTCCTCAAAGAGCCACAAAAGTTTCAAAAGCTGGGTGGACGTATTCCCAAAGGCGTACTAATGATGGGCCCGCCGGGAACCGGGAAGACACTGCTGGCCCGCGCGATTGCCGGCGAAGCGAACGTGCCCTTCTTCTCAATTTCCGGTTCCGATTTCGTGGAGATGTTTGTTGGCGTGGGCGCCTCACGCGTGCGCGACCTGTTTGAGCAGGGCAAGAAGAATGCGCCCTGCATCATCTTCATAGACGAGATTGACGCAGTCGGACGTCACCGAGGCGCAGGTCTAGGCGGTGGTCATGATGAGCGCGAACAGACGTTGAACCAGTTGCTGGTCGAGATGGACGGATTCGAGTCGAACGATGGTGTGATCCTGATTGCCTCGACCAACCGCCCCGACGTGCTGGACCCGGCTCTGCTCCGGCCCGGCCGATTTGACCGGCGTGTCGTCGTATCCCGGCCCGACGTGCGCGGTCGCGAGGGTATTTTGAAAGTTCACACTCGCAAAATCCCCCTCGGTGAGGACGTTGACATCAGCGTGATTGCCCGCGGCACGCCTGGCTTCACTGGTGCCGATCTGGCGAACCTGGTGAATGAAGCGGCATTAAACGCCGCGCGCTATAACAAGAAATTGGTGGCCATGGCCGATTTCGAGCTCGCGAAAGATAAAGTCCTGATGGGCGCCGAGCGCAAGAGCATGGTGATATCGAATGAGGAGAAGCGCGTTACGGCTTATCACGAAGCGGGCCACACCCTCGTCGGGTTAAAGGTTCCCAATGCCGACCCGGTGCACAAAGTGACAATTATCCCTCGGGGTATGGCGCTTGGTCTGACGCAGCAACTGCCTGAAGGTGACCGGCACAATTACAGCGAGGAGTACCTGCTGGGCCAGATTGCGATTCTGATGGGTGGCCGTCTCGCCGAAGAAACCTTCCTCGGCAGCATCACCACCGGCGCATCGAATGACATCGAGCGCGCTACGGAGTTGGCCCGAGCGATGGTCTGCGAGTATGGAATGTCTGAAATGGGTCCGCTCACCTTCGGTAAAAAAGAAGAGCAGATCTTCCTGGGCCGCGAAATTGCTCAGCATCGCGACTTCTCGGAAGACACAGCCATTAAGATCGATCAACAGGTGAAACGAATCGTCACGGCACAGTATCAGCGCGCTCGAAACATCATTGAAGAGAACCGCGACGTCATGGTCCGGCTGTCTGAATGTCTCCTCGAACGAGAAACGCTCGATGCTGTTGAGATCCGGCGTGTCGTCGCTGGCTTGCCGCTCGATGAACGGGAGCCGGTAGCGGACTCTGACCGTGAAGACCGGCCGCAGTTGAAAGAGCCAACAGCAAAGCCGCTGACGCCGATTCTGCCTCCGATTACCGGTGGGAATCCGGCGCCGGCCTAAGTAGCCGGCGAACAAGTAAACCGGGAAAAGGGGAATGGGAAATACCCGTTCCCCTTTTCTTTTTGCTAATTCGCTCTAAGCCATTCCAAAAATCGATCCACTAAAGCACACGAAACGACAGGAAGGCTTCATAGTGTTACTTCGAGTGTCTCTGTGGATGGTCTTAGACGTTTCTTTTCCCATGTTCCCCTTTTCCTCGGTTCCCCTTATGATCGTCGTATGTCGGGATCACCTTTAACTGCGCGTGTATGGCACATTGCCGGTCATACCCTCCGGATCGGTGAACGCACACTCGTCATGGGCGTGTTGAATGTCACGCCCGACAGCTTCAGTGACGGCGCACAATTCCTCTCCGCTGACAAAGCCCTGGCACATGCCGAGCAAATGATCTCCGAGGGAGCAGACATTATTGACGTGGGTGGCGAATCGACACGTCCAGGTGCGGACCTGATTTCCCCCGAGGAAGAACTTCATCGCGTTTTGCCTATCATTGAAATATTAACTAAACGCACGGCGGTTCCAATTTCCATCGATACAACCAAGGCCGTGGTAGCGCGGGCGGCGCTTGATGCCGGGGCAGCAATCGTTAACGATATCTCCGCGCTCAGATTCGATTTTCATATCGCCGACGAAGTTGCTAAGTCGGCCGCGGGCCTGGTACTTATGCATTCGCGCGGCACCCCCGCCACGATGCAAAGGATGCCGCCGGTGGCTGATATTCTCGAGGAAGTAACCAACAGCTTGCTCAGCAGCGTAGCGATGGCCGAACGACGGTTAGTCAGACGCGAATCAATAGTCATCGACCCGGGAATTGGCTTCGGGAAGACTCATGAACAAAACCTGGAACTCATAGCCAGGCTGGATCGGCTCGTCCACGCATTCCCCGGCTTTCCTATCCTGATCGGCACTTCGAGAAAGTCTTTTATCGGACGCTTGCTGGATAACGCGCCGGCTACAGATCGCCTCCATGGCACCATGGCTGCTATCACCACCGCGGTTTTGCGGGGTGCTCACATCGTCCGCGTGCACGACGTGAAAGCTGCGGTGGAAACCGTGCGCATCGCCGATGCTATTAAGGACATCGTGTGAATTCGATATCACCTTGCCTAACTGACTCACGTGAGAGAGAATCGCAATTCATTTTTGGCAGTGACCGGACGGGAGAGAGAAGCTTCTGATGCACACAACTCTTCGGCTCTTGGCGTTTGTCTTAACGCTCCTTTGCGTGTTCGGTTTTACCGAGTGTTACAAGCCCGTCACTAAGAACCAGCTGCCCTCACACATCCGCACGGTCGCCGTGCCGGCGTTTCAAAACAGCGCGCTGCGCTTCAAGATCGAGACGCGATTCACGAAGGCCGTTATTGACGAGTTGATTCACCGCGGTCGCGGCTTGCGCGTGCAAGGGCATCGCGAAGGCGCAGATGCGGTGATCGAAGGTATCATCAAGGGCTTCAACTTCGCCGGAGTATTACTGGACGACAAAGGCCGCGCCAGAATTTTCGAAGTGACTATTGAGGCAGCGGTAACCGTGCGCGACCAGGCTGAGAATCGCGTGCTCTATGACAATCAGAATTTTGTCTTTCGTGGCGAGTATGAGTTTGCTAATGACCCGCGCAACTTCTTCAGCGAAGAAGATCCAGCTGTGCAACGTATGGCCCGGAGCTTCGCTGAGAGTATCGTCTCCACCCTCATCAATGCCGTCGAGACCGACCAAAAGAAATGAGTACTTTTTCCCGCACTGAGCTGGAACGTTCGCTGAAAGAGGGACGACTGGCTCCCGTCTATCTACTTGTGGGTTGTGAAGGTTGTCTCCGCGATAATGGCGCGCGCGAAATTACCGATTCAGCGTTGAGCGGCACCCTGCTGCGCGAGTTTAACGAGTCGAGTTTCAGTCTCACGAGCGGCGGAGCGCAGCAAGCAATCGCGGCGGCCAACCAGATGCCGATGATGTCTACACGGCGGGTTGTGAAAATTATAGACTTCGGCAGACTGCGCGAGGCGGAAGAAGAGGCCCTAGTTCGATACATAATCAACCCGGCAGAATCGACAGTAATGATCTTCAACACAGAGGATCTCGACAAGCGTAAAAAGCTTGCCAGGGTTCTATTGGAGAAGTGCCAGGTTGTCGACTATCCAGCTCTGAAAGATGGCGAAGCCAAAACCTGGGTTAAATCTCGCTTGAAAGAATTAAAGGTGACGTGTGACGAACAGGCGTTAAGCGAAATCATCATGCTGGTCGGCACAGACGTGCAGACGCTCTTTTCGGAGTTGGATAAATTGGCATCCGCAGCGTTGCCGACGAGACGCATTACCGTCGCGATGATAGATGACTTGATTGGCCGGTCGCGAGAGCTTTCGAATTGGGAGCTGGGTGATCACTTAATTGCCCGCAATCGCAAGCAAGCTCTCGAAACACTGTACCGGCTGCTGGAAGGTGGCGCGCAACCGGTAATGCTGATTGGTGCGATTGCTGGAAACTATCACCGGCTGGCGCTCGCGAAAGACGCTCTGACACGCGGGTCGCGCAACGACGTCTTTCGCACCGTGCAGTTGCCACCCTTCAAGCGCGAAGCTTTTATCACCAACCTAAAACGCAGTGACGCTGCGAAGATCACACACGGAATAAAGCTGATCGCGGCCGCTGATCTGGCCATAAAGACCTCGGTGGGAGGAGGCGGAGCCAAAGGTGCACGGCTCCAGCTCGAGATGTTGGTGTGTGAGCTGTCAGGTTAAAGGCTTCTTTACAGATCTTTCAGGTCAGGAGCGACCCAACCGTTCCTTGTTTCATCCGCCCGAAAGAGTTCTTCGCTGTAATACTCAAAAACCAACCGCGAGTCTCCCAGCGATTCAATCACTTCGTTGGTAATCTCAAGCAGAGTGAGTTTCCGATCCAAACGCTCGAGAAGTGCCGAAACAGTCCTAATCCAAAAGATGGTTAAAGTCTCGTGGAACTTGGCCCGGCCGACCCCGTGGTGATCGAGAAATAGGAGCAAGCCGGCGCGCATCTTTTCTGAGGCTTCAGTCTGGCTGGCGTTATGAAGGTAGTTAACCACCACAGTTAGATGGCTGCGGTGAGTGAAGTCGGCCTTCGCCGTGACACAAGACTCGAAGCCTTCGATAGTTCCTTCGATCTCGCGAACTTCTTTGTAATAGCCAGCCACTCTTCCTCCTCTCGGTCGACATTCGACCAAGCCCTCATTGTAGGGGCGTCCCTCCGTGGGCGCTCCAGGTTGGGTAACAAGGAGCGCCCCCAGATCGCGTAACCTGGGGCGCCCACGGAGGGAC
>JBGTLM010000353.1:0-2875 GCA_041744135.1 Pyrinomonadaceae bacterium | reverse complement strand
CGTTCGTTATGCACGCGACGCCGGATTCGAGTTGATCGTCATGGGCACGCACGGACGCACGGGTGTCGAACGCCAGCTCATGGGGAGTGTGGCCGAGAAAGTTTTACGCGAGGCACCTTGCTCCGTGCTGGTCGTCAAGTTGCCGCGACAATCAGGTTCGCGCGAATCTCGCTTTGCGCATCTGCTTGGCGGTGACATCAACATCGAGGAATTGGCGGCGACCATGGAAAAAGCCGAAGCCTCGGCTTCGTCATCGCGCGCCGGCAATGAACGAGTCGCAAAGCTGGAAGAAGAAGTCACAACGCTGCGGCAGGAATTGACCGACTTGAAACAACAATTTGCCGAATTCAAAAAGCAATTTGAATAAACCCCGAACTACAGCAGTGTTCAGATGAACGAGGTGAAATTCACCAGTAGAGTAGGGGAGGAACGATAAGTCGCCTCCCCCCTCGTCAAACCGGACGTGCGGATTTCCCGCATCCGGCTTTCCTGAAAACTCTCGCCATCAGGCACACGCAGGTCACAGGAGTTTCAAGCCCAGTCGCTTGAAGAATCCTGGATAGCTTTCGGTTTCTTTCGGTTTCATTGGTCGTTGACTGCGGCGTTGCGTATGTCGGATCAACCGCTCCGTTATGAAGTGGTTGATTTCACGCAGCGCCTTTCTCGGATACCCGAAGTTGAAGTAGTTGCTCCAACCCGCCGTTTGCCGATTGATCCGCTCGATCATCTCCGGCAGCGGTTGAAAGCAATGATGATGATCTGTCAGTTCACGAATCCGTTCCTTTTCACGCGCCACCGACTTGGCCGACGGCACGACGTTCAGGTAGCGGTGTTCGCCTCCGTGCAGGTCTCGATCATAGCGGAAGGTATAGCCCAGAAAATCCAGGCTCGCTCCTTCCTCCCGGAGTTTGACCACCTGAGTCTTCTCGCGATTGATGGTCAAACCCATTCGCCCTTCAATGAATCCTTCGACACTCTCGCGCAGACGCTCGCCCTGGTAACGCGCCAACACGACGAAATCGTCGGCGTAGCGCACCAGTTTCGCGCCTGCCCATTTGGCCGGTTCGCGGTGAAAGTGGACGTCGAACCAATGCAGGAAGAGGTTCGCCAGCAATGGCGAAATCACTCCGCCTTGCGGCGTGCCGCAACGGTTGATCCGTCCCGGTCCGCCTTCATCCGGTTCGACCACTTTCGCTTCCAGCCACATCCGGATCAGCTTGAGCACGCTCCGGTCGCTGATCCGATGGCGCACGCAAGAGAGCAGCTTGTCATGCTCGATGGTGTCGAAATAACTCTTCAGGTCGGCATCATAGACGGCTTGATAACCCGCCTGCAGATGCCCCCGTATCTCCGCCAAGGCGTCGTGCGCGCTGCGCCCGGGGCGAAAGCCGTAGCTGCAATCCAGAAAGTCCGATTCAAAGATCGGTTCCAGGATCAACAGCGCAGCTTGCTGCACCACGCGATCACGCACACACGGAATGCCCAGCGGTCTGAGCTTCCCATTCGCCTTGGGAATATACGTTCGCCGAACCGCCAGCGGCAGATAGCGATGTTCTTTCAGCTCGCGCTCGATCTGATCGAGAAATTCGCGCTCGCTTTCCGGACTCGCCGCGATGTCGTCAATTTCGACGCCATCCACGCCTGCCGCCCCCTTGTTCGCCTTCACCCGCGACCACGATGCTTGCAGCACGTCACGCCGGTAAATGCGGTCATACAACGCATAGAACCGAAACTTCGGCTCCTGCTTCGCCTTTTGGCCCAGCCGCTGTCGCAGTTGAGAAACTTTCTCCGGCAGCGGACGGGCAATCCCTTCAACCACCGGTTCTTCCGTAGTGGGATCATAATCCAAGCGGTTTTCCCCCTTCTGACAGCAAACAATGTTTCCAGTCAGGCTCCTTCGCTCCACGATCATTACTCGCTTCCGCGCTACTATGAGCCTGTCCGACTCCCCAACTTCGCTCGACCGGCGGTTATTGATTCCCGCCCTCGATTGCCGGCCTGTTTGAGAACTCAATCTCCCCGGCACGAAGTGGGGTCTCCCGGGTTCCGTGACCGATCTCTTCACGCGCGCTGTCCCCTCTCACCCCGGGAGGCGCGGCGACCGCAATCGCCCATTACTTCATCGCCGCCGCTAGGCTTCACCTCTTCTGGCAGGCTGGCCGCCTCCATTAGTGTAACGAGGCCGAAACGGGTTCGCTTTCGCTACGGCTCGCGTGATTCGCCGCGCGAGGCTTCGTGGACAGCATTACTGCTGCGACGCACGCTCGCTTGGCTACCTGTCAAACGGGCAATTACAGGATCGGGACTTTCACCCGATCAGATCAGTCCGGCTTTGCCCGGCGCACCAGAAACACACCCAACCCCAAGCCTAAGCCCAGAGCGAGGACGATCCAGTGAGCTTTTCTCAACCTGGTTTCACGCTGGCCTGATTTCGAGAATGATTTGGGGCGGATGCTACGAATTGGCGTCATGACAGGGTTCCTTCTGGTGAATTTGTTCGTGAAAAGCTATTGGCGCACATCTGGCGCAAGCCCCCGTTGGAGTCGCAGGAATTGCTTGTGCCCACTTGCCAGACCGGGGTTGCTGCATCAGTACATCGCTTTTTTCTGATGGGTGGCGGGACGTCGGCCTAGGCCCAGATTGCAGGCCGCACCGCTGTTTTTTTTGTCCTCTACCAGAGAAACCGTAAAACAGAGGCGAACAGGCTCACGCGGCTAAAAAAATTGTTGTGGAAAATGCTTTCCTGCTAGACTGGCGCGTCTTTATATCTTCAACGGTAATGGTTGAGTGTTCTCAACAGGCAAAAGGGACTAAGGATGAGAGGGACTATAAAGGCCGCCGGCCATTTTCTTTCTTCCTTTGTCCCTTTGTCTGT
>JBGTLM010000352.1:0-2845 GCA_041744135.1 Pyrinomonadaceae bacterium | reverse complement strand
GCCAGCCGTTGGATGGCGGTAGTTGAATATCGACGAGGAGCTCATCGGGCCTTTTGTGCAGATAGTAGATACCATCGTCGTTGTATAAACCTGCGGCATCGATCACCCGTTCGCCAAGTGTCGAAGCAAATCGCAGCTTGGCGCCAATGGCCACCATTACTGGAACAAGATCTGACGACTGCACCGCCCAGCACTTAGAACTTCCGGGCGCTACCCAACAAATGTCGCCGTCCTTCTTTAAGCAGAAGTTGATGCCTTTGCGCCACTCGTAGTTTTGATCGTAATAATTGCAGCGTGTGTCGAGCAGCAAGTTGCCGCCGATCGTGCCCATGTTGCGCAGAATCGGAGTGGAGATGGTGCGCGCGGCATGGGCTACAACTGGATAATCGCGATTGATGATTGGGTTTTCGCAGACATCAGTTAGGGTTACCGACGCGCCGATCCTCAGACCCGTCTTCCCCTCACCTGAGATCTGATTCAACTCCGGCACCCGCATGATAGAGATGACGGTCTTCGGCGTCTGCTGCCTGCGCTTCATGTTGGGATAGAGGTCCGTACCTCCAGCCACAAACTGACCTTCAGGACCAGCGCCGGCAATAATCTTCACCGCCTCCGAGATCTCTCGCGGCGCGCGGTAGTCAAATTTGGGTAGACGCATCATGGTACTTGCTCAACTATAGATGCACTTCAGCGGCCGAGGGGTCACCTTTTGATGGGAGTGTCGGCATCAGCTCAAAGAACCTGTCGCAGCTGGCGAGTACCGTTTCAAGCGATGTCGTGCGAAAGACTTCCGTGTGCAGCCGCTCGCAACCGTTGGCGACGGATTCAATTGCAGTCTTCTCCCAAAGGCGTTTGCATGGCATGACTTGCAGGAACGGTGCCGAGCAGCGTAACGCGCGGAGTCGCTCGGAGAGGTTTGTAGCGAAGCCGACCTTGAAGCGCCCAGAGTCATGATCGGGTTCCAACACGAGCAAATAGAACACGCCTTGCTCCGCAAGCAGTGCGTCCGGAAATGAACTGGAAAACTCCTGTTCAAGTCCTTCGGACCGTAGGTCGCTCAAGACAAGGTGCGATTCGTCGTTGGTAATATAGGCGATGACTTGCCCGCGGTTGTTTGCGCTGCGAAGCTTCTTTGTTTCAATGCCGAGCCGTCGGAGAACCTTGAAGATAGTCTGCTTCCGCTTGCCATATTGACCGGCAAGATCGATTACGGAAATTAGTTCGTCAGACATAGTGTCCCTTTGTTGCCAACAAGCTATTCGCTTTTAGTCGGTCCTTCGCAACCGAGAGGACTGTCGTTTACCACGAACTGGAGTCTTCCTAGCCAGAGAGACTTGTTGTTTCGCTGCCTTCGCAATAACTCGCAAGGCTTCGTTTACCGAGTCGTCATCGGGAAAGGCTTTCCTGACGTCAGGATCCAAAAGGACGACGTTCGTACCCGAACGGTATCGCTCGGCATAAATTCCTCGTCCGACAAATTTCATCTTGCTGAAGTCGTACTCTGGACGAAGATCGTCCTCAGACTCAGGCGCATCTGTCTTTCTTTTCATAACAGTTCAAGCGGGTGCCTTTCTCAACTTGGCAGACGCGTTAAGCCGCCTCAAGGTCAAGCTTAAGGCGCAGCTTCACAATCTGGGTGCGATCGGTAATGTCAGTTTCAGCTCGGACCTTACCCGTTTCGTCGACAAACTCAATAGTGAATCCGGCGGGATGATCGGCCGTCGATTGGAAGACTTGAATCACGGTCCCCACGTCGCCGCGATGCAGGCCAGCCTCGGGTTGATCGACTAAGAGCGCCACGAGGTCATTTTCATGAATATTATCCATTGTCGCTCACCTCTCACTTTACGTAACAACTGGTCAGTCGAGGGAATTCGGAGCCGAATTCTACAATCCATGAGAACCTGACCACGGCCGACATTCCCTTGAAGTCAAGAACCGAGTCTATTACATACTTATCCCCGAATACAGAGGCCGCACCTTGTGTGGCATCGTTACGCAAAGCTATCTCAAGGGCCCGTTCGCGCAACCAGTCAGCGTCGCTGCGCGTGATTCCAAGTGTTGCCCTGAAAACTCTTGCCTTATGTTTGCCAACTGGATGGTTCGGATTGAGGCTATAGTCGCGCAGCTTTTCGATTTCAACGACCGCTTTATGGCAGTTTGGTAATCGCACAACTTCATCAGACGACTACACTACGAATGCACCGCCACCCGGGGCATCTCGCGGCCGTCACCGCCTTCAGCCGGCGTTAGCACTCGCATCGGCACGGGCCACTCAACCGCAGGCACCGAATCAGGGCCGTAACGGCCGTCGCCACCTTTAGCTTTTTCACGCAACGCTTTCAAGACCTTCTCAGGCATAATCGGCACCTCATCGATACGCACTCCAACCGCATCGTAAACTGCATTCGCGACGGCCGGCGGCACGGGAAGCAGCGGTCCTTGCCCGACCTCCTTGGCGCCAAACGGGCCATTGGGATCGGCGTCTTCGATGAGGTATGTCTTGACGTCGCACATTTCCATCGTGGTTGGGCTCTTGTATTCGAGCATCGAGGGAAACTTGTGAACCACGTTGCGATTACCGCGATAGGCCATCTCTTCCATAAGAATTTCGCCCAGACCCATGTAGACACTGCCTTCGACCTGACCCATAACCAGCATGGGGTTGATCGACTGGCCTATGTCGTGAGCAATCCAGATACGTTCGACCACGACAATGCCGGTTGAGGGATCGACATCCACTTCCGCAACCGCGGCCGTGTAGCTGTAAGCAGGTGATGGTCCAACACCAGCGCCTTTGAACTTACCGGGCGACGGCGGCGGTGAATAGGATCCGACAGTGCCA
>JBGTLM010000351.1:0-2119 GCA_041744135.1 Pyrinomonadaceae bacterium | reverse complement strand
AGAGTACGTTGCCGCCTCTAAGTCCTAAGGGAAAATGTTTCGGCGGGTGGCTCAAAACCCCGGCGAATGGAGAAAAGGATGATGAGGCTGGTCATTGTGGCCCATGCATTTGCGGCGGGCGCACTAATTATCGCGAGTGTGGTGGCTGTTCGATTTGTCGGCGCTTTTCCGTCGTGGCTTGGGATTTTGGTGGGCCTCCTATTGTATGCTCTAACACTCTTTGTGGCCAAAACAGATGACGACAACGAAAAAGCCCCCTGAGTTATTATAGAGTGCCGAAGGGCTTTGAGGGCGCAGAATTCTCCCACGACTAGTGATGACGCAATCCTGAGTGCTATGGTCGTTTACTGCGAAGAAGAAGTCTTGACCGGGTTTTAGAAATGCTGCGAAGCGGAGGCCGAAACACCACGCCATCACACCGAGAGACTCAGACTTGCCGCCGAGGATCTCTGCTGAACGCCGGAACGCCAAGCCCGTAGGCGTTCAAAGCAGCTCCCATAAACGTTTTCATCACGGCTCCTTTGGATTCTTGGCCCCGCCATTCAGCCATTTGAGAACTCTTTTAGGCGTCACCGTGTGAATGACGAAGCTGCGGATTTCTACCTCCAACTGACTTATCGTCCCAGGCTCACAGTCGTGCTGCTTGAAAACTCGCATTGCCAAAATTGCCGCTTCATACAGACTTTCTGCCCGGACCTCGACCGTATGGCGCAAGCCTTCGGTATCCAAGAAAGAAACAGAAACGCTACTGGATAGCTGTCCCTTGCGTCGCGAGCACTTGCCAGCGTCCCTCCCGCTTGACGAACACGTCCGTGAAGCGCGTCCTGCGGTCCAATGGCTGTCCTTTATCGTCCCGCCCGCGCACATGGTTAACGCCCGTTACCACCGCGATGTTTCCCTCGAGTCGCACGTTCAGGTCTGAGAGTTCCAGGGAGTCGAGCACGGTCTTGTCGCTTTTCATGGAGGCGATTTCTTCCATCTTTGAGTGGAGCGCGCCCGTGCGATTACTTATGTCAGTAGCGTCCGCCGCGTAGTTGCGCTCAAACCAAGTTACGTCCTTGTTCTTGGTGGCATCGTTCCATTCCCGCTCCATGTAGAGTAATTGGCCGGCGTCATTCAGCGGTCCGCCCGCGTCACTTACTTCCTTCCAATCATTGCCGCGCTTTTTCAGGAAATGTACGCTGCGGGTGTAAAAGGTCTGGTCCTTACCGTCAACCTTCGCGGTAATCACGTTCCGATGGGTGATGGTCGCCGTGTTCGCGGTACAGGTGATGACGTAGTAATCGTGACTTACTCTATCAGGATTTGCGTTGCCTTATTCCGTTCGGCTGTCTTGACGGCGTTCTCAATAGCCTGAGCTTTGAATATCGAACTCGCCGGACTCATGTTCATGTAGTCGTCGGCATAAACATTTTGTAGAAAGGCCTGGTCACCTTTTTGACCGGCATCGCCCCATGCCCTATCGAACGCTTCAATCTTCTTTCTGTCGGCGTCGGTGCATTGACTGAAAGCCATGGTGGCTGCGGCCATTATCAGTAGTGAAACTGCTAGAACTCGTTTCATATCTGGGCTCCTTTGAATTAGTTTGGAAAATCTAGTTTAGGAAGAAAACAGGCGGCTTCATTTACCGGGCGTACTTCTATCCCTCGTATAGAAAAAAGTCAACGATTTGTTTGCGTTCTGTTACTGCTCAATGAAAATGTCCGCTTAACTGCTCAGTGAAAATGTCCGCATGCTAGAGAGCATGAGGACAATCACCTTGAATGAGAAACAACGACGTCGTTGCGAGATAGTAACCCGATTAATAGCCAAGAGGATCACCAACCGGGAAGCCGGCGAGCTGTTGGGTCTGGGCAGTCGTCAGGTGCGACGGATTCGCCAGCGGTATGAAGCCGACGGCTTAGAGACGGTGGTTCATGGCAATCAGGATCGACCGTCCCCGCGACGCACCGAGCCAGCCATTATCAACAGGCTCCGAGAGCTGGCAGGGCCCGCGGGCCGGTATCACGATTTCAACGTTTCCCATCTAGCCGATCTGCTGGCGCGAGACGAAGGCATTAAGATCCCTCGCTCTACTCTCTCCCGGCTACTCCTTAGCCACCGGATTCGCCAACCACGA
>JBGTLM010000350.1:0-4012 GCA_041744135.1 Pyrinomonadaceae bacterium | reverse complement strand
TAAGGCCCAGTTAAGAGAATTGGATGAACATTGAACATTTACCTAAAGAGGGTCATTCGATCAAAGCGATACGCGCCCGCCCGGCCGTAGTCATTAACACAGGGCTGGTGGCGTTTGATCATCTGTCGGTGTTCAAGTCTCTTTAGAACGCACGAAGTTGCATACTGAAATGGATCATTCTTGTAACCGGGTGGGAGTCGGCGATGCGGCGGCCGAGCACTTACTGGCCAGCAGGCGTTTGTTCTTGCGCGGCTCCAGACCCTGTCCTACAATGAGCTCAGTCAACACAGACAGGAGTGGAATTCGCGAGCGATCGTCTCCCCGCAAGCCGTTTCCAGGTAGACTCCATAAAATTGAAGTCTCGGGCATCATAGCCTGGCTCTTCGGCATCTCTGTTGATACAGAGTCTCAGGTCCGTTCAACAAGTCTGGGGCAAGTCTCGGGTGCTTGACGAAAAACAGCGGGGGTCATATGCACTTACCGGCCAGATGCGCTCTCAGGATCGCGCTCGCAATATCCTTTCTCTTCGTTTTTGCCACACTAACTTCCTTTACTACCGAAGCCCAGAAACAGGCTGCGCAAAACCCGACTAGCTCAACACCGGAGAAAACCGATGCGACGGGAGGTGCGGCACCTCAGCAAAAGCTGGGCAATGAGCTCGATGGGCCAGTCATCGTAAACACTGACCTGATCACTTTGACGGTTACCGTTACGGACACCTACGGTCGCTACGTCTCGGGCCTGGGTCAGAAGGCCTTCACCATCCTCGATGAGAAGCAACCTCAGGAGATTACTTTCTTCAGTGACGATGATTCGCCAGTCTCGGTCGGCGTGATCTTCGATGTGTCGGGTTCTATGAACGGTGACAAAATCAAGAACGCGCGTGAAGCGCTGTCCAAGTTTATTCAGACCAGCCACAACTCGGATGAGTATTTCCTCATAGCCTTTAACTCACGGGCCCAGTTGCTGCTCGATAGAACCCGCGATGGTAATGCAGTTTTGGACAAGCTCACTTTTGTTCAGACCAAAAGCAATACGGCCCTCTATGACGCCTGCTATCTCGGCGTGGAGAAGGTGCAGCGCGGGCTCCACCCCAAACGGGCGCTGCTCTTAATCAGCGATGGTCAGGACAACAATTCCCGATATACCTTCAATGAGCTTAGACGCCTGTTGAAAGAATCCGATGTAGTCTTGTATTCCGTGGGAATTCTGAGCGGCGGCGATGCCGGCAGCGCCCTCGGAATGGAGGGCCAGGGCATCCTCGATGAACTGTCCAGCGTCTCCGGAGGGAAGGCCTTCTTCCCGCGTTCAGCTTTGGAAATGGACGACATTTTTGAGCAGATTGCGCTGGAGTTGCGCCATCAGTATTCGATCGGCTACAAACCCAACAATTTTTCCAACGATGGCAAGTGGCGTAAGATTAAAGTGAAGGTAACCCCGCCGCGTGGCTTGCCGCGCCTGTTTGTGCGTTCCAAGGAGGGTTACTACGCAATTCCCGGCGCGCGATGACACTTGTTTTCGATTTTGTTCGGCAACTCACTAACCCTCCCAAGGCATCCCTTTAATGTGTGTGCGCAGTGGACGCAGTCGTCGCGACGCTGTTTGCCCCAGCTCTCGCTTAATTGAGAAAGCTTACTCGGCGCTCCGCCCCCAATCTTCCAGGGGTTTGCGGGGCGCTTCGCACGATCGGACTAATACTTTAAACTAAGACCAGGGCGAGACCCCGTCATCTGTCAGGCCTTTCAGTGAGGACATAATTTGTGAAGAATTCTTCCAGTTATCATAGGATGAGGTCGAGGTTATGGACGGCAGTCCTCCTGAGCATGATCGCGTTTACCGTCGCAGTACTTATTGGCACCCGTTATACTTCGGCTGCGGTGTTTCAGGAGGCGCGGGCTCGCCGTAGCGAACAAGCCACACCGACCCCCACCCCTGCTCCAGCGCGTCCGAGCGGTTCCACCCAGAGCGGACCGGCAACCTCAGCCCCGGCCCCAAGTCGGACAGCGGCCCCGACAGCGACTCCCACTCCGATACCAAAGGCTACGCCGAGACAAACACCTGCAACTGTAGTTGATAAGATCTCTCCGCAACTAGGCGAGCCGCCGCCACCGCCCGTTCTGAAGCCAAAACCCACACCCACCCCACCGGAAGAATTTGGCGAAGGTGAGGTCGTTAAAGTAGACACTGAGCTGGTCACCCTCAATGTTCGCGTAATCGACCGCAATAACCGGCCGATCGATAACGTTACAGAGACTGATTTCCGCGTTTTTGAAGACGGCGTAGAACAGCCCGTGGCTTTCTTTACCCGAGACGAAGTCCCGGTCAGCTACGGCCTGGCCGTGGACAATTCAGGCTCCCTGCGAAGCCAATTACAGAGCGTGATCGACGCCGGCAAAACCATCATCAATAGCAACAAGCCGGGGGATGAAACCTTTCTGGTCCGTTTCATTAGCAGCGACAAAATCGAAACCATGCAGGACTTCACCTCAAACATGGACCTCCTTTTGGAGGGACTCGACAACATGTACGTGGAGGGAGGCCAAACTGCGGTTATCGATGCGGTTTTTCTATCCGCTGAGCGGGTTGCGGAATACAAGAAGGGCGATGACAACGACCGGCGCCGGCGCGCCTTGATCGTTGTGACCGACGGCGAAGATCGAGTCAGTTTTTATAAGCAGGAGCAATTGTTCGCCCGGCTGCGCGAGGCAGACGTCCAGATCTACGTGGTTGGGTTCGTGAATGAACTGGAAAAAGACGGCGGCTTTATCCGCAAGAGCTCGCGCGATAAAGCGGTTAACCTACTAAACAAACTGGCATCGGAGACTGGTGGTCGCGCGTTCTTCCCCGAGTCAATATCAGAGCTGCCCAGGATTGCCAACGAAATTGTGCGCGACCTTCGCACCCAGTACGTCGTTGCCTATAACCCGACCAACAAGGCGCGTGATGGTTCATATCGCGCGATTAGAGTTGCGGTGGCGGATTCGACAGGTCGTGACAAGCGTATCGCATTAACTCGCGGCGGGCGTATCGCCCCCAAGGGGGGTTCCCCGGCCGCGGCTCCCTCGAAACCCACTACCCGGACAACTACCGCCAGCCCAAGGGCAGCCTCAACAACTAAGAAGCCTTGAGGCCACGCAGTCCCGTTTCGGACGCAATGTTGCGAAAAGCAGGAAGTGAACGGGAGCCAACTTTGAAGTGCGGCGCCTTGTCGCCGCTTTGGTGCGGCGTACAGAGTAATTCGGTCATGTGTTGTGGATCTCACGGTTTTTGCTTGGCAGGTTGGAAGGCGACGACAAGGCGCCGCACTCCAAAGGCTGCGAAATCGATCAGATGGTTGACCATCGTCCTGACGTTCATGGTTTCCCCTGGCGAGGCCAACGGACAGGAAACTAAGTCAAACCTCCGCTCCTTGCCGGCGATCACTTCGCGAGCCGAATTTAACTCTCTCGCCCGGGTCTATTCCGATAAGTCCTACCCGCTCCCCCACGTGATCTTCGTCATCGACCGTAAGGACCAGAACAAGATCTACTATGTGAATTCGACGCGTTATCCCGTCCACAAAGACTTCGTCAACGGCACATATCTTTCACTAGAGCGCGGACAGGAGTTTTTTGAGAACAACTACTTGAAACCCAACCGTCGCTTTATGCTGGGTACCATCGCCTACCAAACTCCCTTGCAGCGATGGACGTTCGAATTTTGGGAAGGCGATCTAATTTCGGCAGGACAGATCAAGACTGCCTCCGATGTCATCAACAAGAGCTTCTTCCAACCCGTGTCTTTCAAGCCTAGCTCATCGCGCCAGGACGAAGCGTCCTTGGGTGTTGAAGGCCTCGAACGTATTCTGCAAAGTGACATAGCCAAAGAGCAAGAGTATGAACCGCTCAATCTGGCGCGCGGCCTGGGGCGGATTCACATCATCGAGAAACTTGACGACCACGTCGAGATTGGAGCCAACGAAATCCTGGTGCTGAACGAGGTGCCTATTCAACTTCCTCCGGTTGCCGGCGTG
>JBGTLM010000349.1:0-9477 GCA_041744135.1 Pyrinomonadaceae bacterium | reverse complement strand
ATCACCCGCGACGATTTGTGATCCGCCATAAGCTTGCTTGAGTAACGCTCATCAATTCGGTTATCACGAAGCCTAGCGTTTGCCGCCCTTCTCAGAGGCGATGAACCAGTCAATGTGCTTTTCCAGGATCGAGAGCGGCATCGCGCCGCTTCCAAGCACGGCGTGGTGGAAAGCCCGAATATCGAACTTGTCTCCCGATTTTTCTTTCGCCTTCCGACGCAATTCTCCGATCTTGTCCATGCCGATCCGATAGCCTAGCGCCTGGCCGGGCAGATCAACCGAATAGCGCAAGGTCTCCGAATTGATTTCGGGTTCAGACTGGAACGCATGCTCTTTCATGTAGTCCCTGCCGCGCTGGAGCGACCAGCCAAAGTAGTTCATCCCGGTATCCACCACCAACCGCACCGAGAAGAACATATCCGAGATCGCCTTGCCATACTGGTCGTAAGGGTCATCGAGCAGTCCTGCCTCAGCCGCCAGATCGGCCGCGTAATTCCCCCACCCTTCATTGAAGGCTCCAGCCGCAGAGAACTCGCGGCGCACCATCGGCAATGCAGTATTTTCGTTCTGCGATGCGAGATGAAAGTGATGACCGGGGATCAGTTCGTGATAAATCAACGGCCCGGCCATCACCAGCGACCGATCCTGGAGTTGCGAGCCGTTGTAATGGTACTGGCCGACGGGATTATCCGCCGTCGGCGGCTGGTAATAACCAAACGTCATTGAGGCTTCGATCGCCGGGTTGAGCCGTTTCACTCCGTAAGGCGCTTTCGGAGTTTTCGCAAAGTACCGCGCAATCAGCGGCTCCATGCGGCGGATATAGCTCATATACCTCTCTTCGACTTCCGCCGGCGTCTTCGCCAGAAAACGCGGGTTGGTCCTCAGCATCTGATGAAATTCCGCCTGCGAGCCTTTGAATCCGAGACCGTCGCGAATCTGCCGCATCCGCCGGCTCCCCTCGGCGACTCTTTGGAGGCCGATCTCATGGACTTGTTCCGGCGTCAAATCGAGCGTCGTATAGAGGCGCACCAGATAGCGATAGTAAGCTTTGCCGTCCGGGTATTGGCTGTAGCCGACCACCTCCGGCGCGCGCTGCTCGTAATCGCCTTGCAGAAAAGCGAGCAGGCGGTCGAAGGCGGGATTGATCCGCTCTTTGATGGACACCTGTAGTTTGGTTTGGAAATCGCTCTTCGCTGCATCCGCCAGACCGTCCAGCCGCGATGACTGGACGCCGAAGATCTTTTCAGTATTCGCGCGGTGAGCGCTGAAGAGAGCCACGACGACAGGAATCTCAGGCTTTGGCAACCGGATGCCTTTCTGATCCTGGCCTTTGATTTTGGCGAGCATCTGGTCAAGCAGGGCGGCGTATTTATCTGCCAGCCCCAGATAGTTCGCCAGATCGTCCGCCGTTTTAAACCGCTGGCCGGCAAGAACCTGGTGAACGAAATTAAGTGACTGACCGGCCACATAAGGAGTGACCGGGAACGCGAGCCAATAATATTTCTGCCCCTCGACTACGGTTTGGGCTTGCCAGCGCAGGATGTCCAGCGTGAGCGTGTCTTCGTGATCGAGCTTCTGCTGAGGGACCGCGTCAATCTTGCTGATCAGCGAGCGGGCATAAGACGCATCTTTCCAGGCTTGTTCCACAGAGAGGTCAGGCAGTTTTTTGATCGGCAGCCCAAATTTGAATCTGAGAAAGAGGCTCTGCTCAAGCGTATGTTGCCAGTCGGCGTCGGCAATCTCCTTCACCTGGGCTTTGAGCCTGGATGTGTCCTGAGCCTGCCCCGCGCTCTGGCAGCCGAGCGTGACGAGAAGAAGGAGACTGAAGAAGTTTTCTTTGCGAACCATTGGAAGGATCGAGCGCTTCTCAGGGTTCCAGAACTGACCAAAACGGGGTCCCGCACTCCCGCACGATCTCCAAAGCCGAATTATCAGTCTCATGATTGTCATCTTTCTTCGCCTCAACAGTTCATTTTTGTGGTCCAGGTAGATCGTACTCTTCCGTAAAGAATCGGCCCCAAATAATTCGCATTGGCATCCGCATAACTCCGCTCCTTAGGAGCGCAATATTTATAGATCGGCGTTGAATTTACACCCTGGCTCCGTAGGAGCTAAAGAGCATAACGCGTCGCATAGCTATAAGCATTGCGCTCCCACGGAGCTAGGAGCTTTACGCCAGATTTATTTACCGATGAAGCTGGAGCGGCGGCTTGACCGTTACCACGACATCAGGGACGGGTTCGGCTCTCAAGAGATGCGTAATGAAGTAATCCCACGTTCGGCGAATGGTGTATGGATCGCCGCCGCCGGCGTGGGTGCGATTCGGCAAATAGACCAGATCGTAGGGCTTGTTTGCTTTGACAAGTGCGGCGACCAATCGAAAGGCCTGGCTCGGCGGAACGTTCTCGTCCAGATCACCATAAATGATCATCAGGCGCCCCTTGAGATTGCCGGCCATCGCCGTGATGTCGAGCTTCTTCCAATTCGCCGGACTCTCATCCGGCCTGGTGCGAGAGATCGAGCCGCCAGCGTATTCCGGTACCCCCGTGAAAAGAGAGAACCCCGGGTAGATGGCGGCGTAGTCGTAGAGTCCAGCGCCCGACACGGCCACATCGTAGAACTCCGGCCGGCTCAAGATGGCCTGCGCCGAGAACGTCCCGCCCCACGACCACCCATAGATGCCCACCCGCTCCGGATCCATCTCCGGATGACGCGCGGCCAACTTCCGGATGGCTGCAATATGGTCATCTATCCCAACCTGGGTGAACTCCGGATAGCCGGCGTCGCGGAAGGCGCTGGACCGATTCGGTGTTCCCCGCCCGTCGACCGTGACCACGGCGAAGCCCAGGCGGGCAAGGGCGACAGCGTTTCTGTTGCCCGCGTACGCCTCGACGAAGTTCCGCGGCGTGACGCTGACCTGAGGCCCGCCATACACCGCGTCGACGACCGGATGCTTCGGCTGGCCAATCTCGCGGAGCGGAGCATAGTAGACGGCGAAGAGGTCAGTCTTGCCATCGGCGGCCTTCACCTTCTCGCGCACGGGCGCCCGCCAACCCGCGGCGAAGAGCGCGGCGGCATCGGCCCGTTCGACCTCCGCGATCTGGCGGCCATCTGTCGTCGAGCGGAGCACCGTCATCGGCGGAGTGTTCACCGTCGAATAAGTATCGAGAAACACGCCAGCGTCGGGACGAATTCGAGGAACCGGAACGGGGGTTCGAAAGAGGAGTCTGAGCAACGGCGGGGGCGTAGGTTCGAACTGGTGGTCCGCGTCGGTGTCGGTCAGCAGCTTCGGTTCGCCGCCATCGAGCCGCGCTTTATACAAGTGCCGGTAATACGGGTCCCGGCCTGGCTCCCGCGCGCCGCCGGTGAAGTAGATCTCGCGGCGGCGCTCGTCAACCGCGAGAATGTCAAGGATGGCCCACTCGCCGGCCGTGATGGCGTTGCGAAGCGCAGCCGTCTGCGCATCGTGGCGGTAGAGATGTCCCCATCCCGAGCGCGCCGAATACCAAATCACCTCCGCGCCATCATCCACGATCCGTACGTTGGGGGTATTGTACTCGACCGTATTGGCTTCGACCCGGGTGGGCGAGGTCTCCTCCAGAACGATCGCGGCTTTTCCCGTTGCTAACTCGATGCGCAAGAGCGCTACGGACTTCGACCCCGTCGTTCGGGCAATAAAGAACACCTGCCTCCGTGCGACGCTCCAGCCGACAGGATCGCTGCTCAGCGTCCTGGCGACGTCATACGACTCGGGGATGGCAATCAGCGTCTGGCTTCCGGTTGCTGGCTCGAACACGAAGAGTTTGGCCTCGACCTGCTCTCGGTCGCCGGCGAATGCCATCCGGACTTCATGCAAGATCGGACGGCGGGAGCCATCCTGCGGCACCCACTCGATGAACGGATTGACTCGCACTTTGCGTTCGTTATTGCGCGGCGCGATCAGATAGCGGCCATCGGGTGACCAGGCGCAACCGACCGGCGGCAGCCTCACCCCGGCTTTCCTGGTCGGGATGGTCATTAGATAGTCCTCGGTCAAGGAGCCGTAAGAGAAGTACCGGTCGCCGTCCGACGTGAGCTGGGTTTCCTGACCGCTCGCCAGGTCGCGGACCACGAGGTTATGGTTGCGGATCAGCGCCACTCGCCTCCCGTCCGGCGAGGGCAGCAGACCCGGCTCGGCAGGCTTTTGATCGGAGGCCTCGCACGACACCGCGACGAGGTTGCAGGTGACCGCCTTGCGGCCAGCGAGGCCGGTGAGGGCCTTCAGGTCGGCGGAGATCGCGACATTCCGGAGACCGAGGTTCGTCGCCGTGGGCTTGGCTTCGGCTCCCAGGGCTCCCAGCGCTCGAGCCAGCGCGGTTGCCACCGCCGCGTGGTCGAACAACGGAGACCGCGAGCCAGCCTTGGGATCAAACTGGACGTAGCTCGTCCCTTGAGCTTCGTCACGCTGATACCAGAAGCCGCCGCTCTCGCCAATCCAGTGCGGCTCCACCGACTGGTTCTTCACCGTGCCCTGGAGGTTACGCTCAAGAAGCGCTGCGGCCGCCGCATAGTCGGCTGCGGTGAACTCCGGGGGACGCCCTGAGGCTGGCTCCCCGGGAACCCGGCGCTGCTGCTGATCGCTCAATGTTGCGCCAACAGCGACCTGCGGACAGCGCGCTGCGGCCAGGAAGGGCCGCAGCGCGACCAACCCCATCAATGCTACGAAGAAAAACATCCCGAACCGTTTGCTCATGGCTTTTATCCTGGCTCATCTTTTCTCAACCCTGTCCAGAGTGTAGCCTGACCACAAGATCAGGCTGATCCTAAAAATTGAGCTTCAAGGCGAACTGAATGATGCGCGGATTAACCGAAGTCGAAGTAATCTGCCCGAAAGTGGCCGACGAGAAGTTGGTATCGGGGTTGGCGAATTGCGGAGTATTAAATACGTTGAAGAACTCCGTCCGAAATTCAAAGTTCGCACTCTCCCTGAGCCAGCCTAGGCCCGTGCGTTTGACCAGCGCCACGTCGAAGTTATGCTGCTTCGGCCCACGGACGATGCCGACACCGCTGTTGCCGAAATCGGTCGCTCGACCATCGGCTCCGATTACGGGCCAGGCGGTGAAACATGACCTGTTGATGTAATTGTTTAGATTCTGAGTCACCGAACCCGAATTCACAATCTGAGAATACGTGCAACCGGGAGCCAGTTGTGCGCGGTCCGCCGTCACGCCGAAGACGTTGTTCGCATTGGTACCCGTAATCGTCAGAGCCTGGCCTGATTGAAAGACCGTCACTCCCGACACGGACCAGCCGCTGAGCAGCTTACCGGGGAATCCAGTCAGCCTCTTCCAGGTCGGCAGTTCATAGACGTAACTCAAAACCAGACGGTGGGTGCGGTCGAAATTATTGATGCCATACCGGCTCTTCGGATCGTTCTGATTTCCGGTAGTGTTTCCGCCGCCACTGGTGGCCTGTGTGGCGGCGCCATCGGTATCGAGCGACTTCGAGAAGGTATATGAAGTCAGGAACTGTAATCCCCGACTGAAGCGTTTCGTCAGACTGACCTCCAGACCGTTGTAGCGCGCGTCGCCAGCCGATTCGATGACACTAAGGGCGCTGGCCTGGAATCCCTGTATCGGCACGCGCTGTGGGACATTTGCCAGGGTATTAGTTGTTATGCCCCGGATCGGGTTAGAGGGACTGGCTAACTGGGCCTGGTTGATCGAGCGCGTCCGTATCAGATGGTCGCCCCTTGTCCCAACGTAGCCGACCTCCAACAAAAGATTCGGCGCCAGTTCCGCCTGGAGGTTGAGGCTGTACTGCTGAGTCCGTGAGGGACGATAATCTTGCGCGATAGCTCTGACGCTGAGCCCCGTGGCCGGCGAGTAAGGCGCAAAGGTTGGTAAGGAACTCGGCGAGGGAATAGGTTGAGGGAAAGGATTCTGGAATGTCGCGCTGGCATTAGCCGCTCCCGTACTGATGCGCAGCATCCCGAAGGGTGGGGTTGCCTCCAGTTGGAAAAAGGGTTGTCCGGTTGGACGCGAGTAATAAATCCCATACCCTCCGCGGAGCACGAGCCGGCTGCTCCTGGGCAGTATCTGCCAAGCGGCGCCGAGACGCGGCGCCAGGTTGTTCTGCCCCTCACCTTTAATACCGAGTTCATTGTCCAATTGTCCGACGCCGGTGGGTATCTGTCCTGCGAAATTATTCGGGACGACGTATCCCGCAATTGAGCCGATCGCCGGAGGATTGGAGTTAGCGAGGGCAGGATCGAAGTTGGCATTGCGTCCAAGCTGGTCGGCGAAATGACCAATCCGCTCGTAGCGCAAACCCAGGTTGAGTGTTAGCCTTGTGCTCACCTTGAAATCATCCTGAGCGAAAAGATGTCCGTCAAATACGCGGTGCTTGCGATCCGGCAGACCGATAAAGTCTATCGACCCGAAGACATTGCTGAAGAGCCCGGTGCCATTGCTTGGGCCATTCAGACCGAGCAGGAAATCGGGGAAACTCAGGAAGATCAGGGCTCCGTTAAAGCGGAAGTCGCGGACGTCAACCGCGCTGCGTATGATCGAACCCCCAACCTGCAGAGAATGACGACCGACAATATAGGAGAGAGTATCGTCGAAGTTGAAAGCCCTCTGATCGAAAGTTTCCGGGAAGGCGCCGCCGATCTGGAATGAACCTACGATGTTGATGTTGGGAAGGTCATTGCCTTGCTCGGCTGCCGGGACTCCGATGTCTGACCACTTAAAAGCACCGCCTTGTTGACTTTCCACCCTGACGCCGGTGTAACCGAACCGTGCCTCATTGAACAGGCGCGGGCCGAAGACGTAGCTGTGCGCGAGCGAAATGTTGGTGTACAGGTTTTTAACCAGGTTGGGAAACCCGGGCACATTGTTATTCGCTACGGTGCCGGGGACGAAAGTGTTGTTGAGGTCGCTGGTGGCGAAGAAGGTGCGCCCTGAAAACTTACTCTTCGCGGTCTGCAGAAAATCGGCATTGATCATGAACTGATCTTCACGGAAGGTGCAGGGTTGACTGAAAGCCGAAAAGCCTTGCGAACTGAAAGGCCTGCTCGGGTCGATCACCTGCGGCGTCGGAATCAGGAAGCTGCCATCGGGATTTTTGAATTGCAGCAGTCTGAGCGCGACAGGATTGATGTTGGAGCCGTCCGCGAGGATGGCCGGCCCGACTCCGCCGAAGGCATTCTGAAGGGCGCCGCGTTGTCCCGCGAAGAGCCCTCCCAGGGCGGCGGCCGAGCGGTCGTTGGTCAAGGGCGGCGAAGAGACAGATTCCGAGCATTTGAATGACACTCCTCCTCCTCCTCTCGCCACCCCGTTGAGTTGGCGCGTGCCCTGGTATGAGGTGAAAAAGAGCAGTTTGTCCTTCTTGATGGGCCCGCCCAGCGTAAAACCAAACTGATTTTGTCTCAATACCCCTTTCTTTTGTCCGGCTCGATTGAAGAAGAAGTCGTTGGCGTTGAGTGCTTCATTACGAAAGAAGTGGAAGAGGCTGCCGTGAAACTCGTTGCTCCCACCTTTGGTGACGACGTTCACGTTGGCGCCGGCGCCGCGACCGAACACCGCGTTGTATTGTCCCGTCTGCACCTTAAATTGCTCGATCGTATCCGGGTTTGGAACAGCCACACCGCCGCTATTGTTCGAGCTGCCCTGAAGGTCGTTAATCTGCACGCCGTTAAGCTGAAAATTGTTGTCGTATTGCCGCGTGCCGTGAGTGAAGGTTCCCTCACTGGTGCCGCCGAAAGTGCTGCTACTTCCGCGCCCGACCTCAGCGGCGTTGTTCACGTTCGTCGTGACGCCAGGCGAGAGCGCGAGTATTTGCGTGTAGTTGCGAGTAACCAGCGGTAGATCCCTGACTACCCTTTCATCTACCACACGGCCCAGAGCGCTTGATTCGGTCTGGGTTACGGTAGGCTCACTGATGACTTTCACCGTCTCTGTCACCTCTCCGATTTCGAGCGTAAGTTGCAAGCTCGTAGTTTCAGTGACATTGATCTGAACGCTTGAACTGGTTGCACGCTTAAACCCGCTATGGGCGGCCTCTACCTGGTAAGCGCCTGGCGGGAGCTGCGGGATGACGTAAGCTCCATTATCTTGTGATATCACCGTGCGCTTCTCGCCAGTGGACGCGTTGGTGGCGGTTATTTCGACACCGGGCACAACCGCACCTGTGGGGTCCTTGACTACGCCGCTGAGCGCGCCGGTCGAGGCCGTCTGCGCCGAAACCAGCGCAACGCAGGAAAGGATCGTGACGGCAAGGATCGTGGCAATAGACAGCGCCTTGACCTGGCCGCGTAATTCGTTAGTTCTGCTTTCAAGCTCACGATTCATGATGTGCCTCCTAAAATTGAAGTCATTTGGTAGTTGCCTGATTGGCGGAGTGAAACCCGTTCTTCACTACGCGTCAGTCCTGAGCGACAGCAGGAACTGCAACGTTCTCTCCGATTGCCGCGACCCGCTCGTTCTGAGTTACGTTGGTGGTCTTGAGTAATCGCTGGTCAGGACCCGCATCAATCAATCTGCCGCAGCGGATCGCAACTGGGCGCGAAGTCTGAGCTGTACCAATCCAACCCGGGCAAAAGCTCAACAGCAGAAGCGGAATAAAAAGTCGCCTGAGCATCGGTTTACTTCCTGATCAGAGCCAGACTACCTGCCGGTTTCACTCGCCGCGCTCAAGTTCAATCCCTCCATGCGGTCCGCGATGTTTTCATCCGGTGTCTGATCCACGCGAATGAAGAGCCAGATCAGCCCGGCGGTAATGGCTAGCGCGGAACAAGCAGCGAAAGTGAAGACCCACCCGAAAGACCGCACCAGCACTGGTGCCAGCGCGGTCGAAACCACGCCGCCCACGTTTCCGGCAGTATTCATAATCCCGCCGGCCGTGCCGGCGTGTGGCCCGGCCACGTCAATCGAACTCGCCCAGAACGGCCCTTCGGTGCTCATCAGAAAACCGACGCTCAGTGACAGACACACAATCGCCAGGTACGGATCGGCTGCTCTCGCTCCGACCATGAGCAGGACCGCGGAAAATGTCAGACAGCCAATGGCCAGAGAGCGGCGGCCTCGATTGCGACCCAGCCGCCCCGAGAGGTAATCACACAAACGCCCGCTCGCCGGTATCATCACCATCGCAAAGATGTAGGGCAGACTGTTGAAGACGCCACCTTTTAGCAGGCTGAAGCCGCGCTCATTAACGAGGTAGAGATAAAACCAGAAGATGAAAATGAAGAGCACGAAGCTGTCGAGAAAATAGCTCAGGCAGATTAGCCCGAGGTTGCGATTGCGGAGCAACACCCACCACGAAGCGGCTCGAGTCTGTGCCTCGTCAGGCTTGCCGGCATTCTTTCCTGCATTGATGAGCTTTAGCTCCGCCTGGCTGACCTTCGTATGTTTTTCAGGCTGATCGGTCGCGTATCGCCACCATAATAAGGCCATCAGCAGACCGAGAACTGATGTTACATAAAAGGTCTCGCGCCAG
>JBGTLM010000348.1:0-11454 GCA_041744135.1 Pyrinomonadaceae bacterium | reverse complement strand
TCTTGAATAACCCAATGCGGCGTGAACAGAAGGATGGCGAATGTCAGGTTATGAACGATCATTTTTCATCTCTCGTTTGACCGAGGGCGGCTACTTCACACAAGAAATGGGGGCGGGAAGAGATTAATAAGCCGCGGATTTACGCGAATTATCGCGGATTAGACAATCAAGTAAAGTTAGAGAACTTGGTAGATTGACTTGAAGCACCTCGATCTCTGATTGAGTTTGTTCTGATATTACTTCTAATTCCGCGTGTATCCGCCTAAATCCGCGGCTGATCCTTATCTTCCCAGGTTACGATGATCAACCATGAGGCACCGATCCTGGACCACTTTGATGTCTGCTTTGGCCAGTGTCTCGGCCACCGAATCGTCCCGGATGCCTGACTGCAGCCATACTGCTTTGGGTTTCTTAGCTAGTATGTCGCCCAAGTGAGCGGGAACATCCTGGGAACGGCGAAAGATGTTAACCAGATCGACCTCGACGGGTATCTCGATCAGCTTGCGGTAGACCTTTTGCCCAAGAATATGGGTTACCTGCGGATAATAGACCGGGACCGGAATGATCTGAAAGCCAGCGGACTCGAGATACCGGGGAACATAGTAGGCGGGTTGGCTCGCTTGCGCCTCAGTTTTGATCCCCAGCACGGCAATCGTTGTCGTGCCCGAGAGTAACTCGCGAATTTGCGCGGCGCCGGTGATGATGTTTTCTTTCCAGGTCATAGGCGGAGTGTACGAGAGAATCAGCCGCGGATGCACGCGGAAAAACGCGGACTAGAAATGGTACCAGGAGCGGAGATACTAGACCGTCATTCTTCGAGCCTTACAAAACAACGCACGCAGTGCTCATAGCGCGGCCTCGGCCGCAACCGAGGTAGTTTCACGCAAAGACGCAAACGGGCAAAGACGCAAAATCTATTAGTTTTCCTCTTGCCGTCTTTGCTCCTTTTGCGTCTTTGCGTGAAAATTCATGCTCCGAAAACAAGATTCTGCATTCTTGTTTCACAGCGCGGTTTTTGAATGACTTGCCTTGATCCGCGTTTATACGTGAATCCGCGGCTCGCTCAATGCACTAGCCTTCGTGGTCCCGTCGGTATGCAGCGACCGCTTCTAGCGCACCATCATGCATTCTCTCCGGGCGAACGTAGAGCCAGTGCTTTTCGAACTCCTCATCGGTCATGGTTGCAGTTACGGTTCGCTCCTTGCTCTTCAACCATTGTTCGGCCCACTGACGGAGTTCAGAGTCCCGGTTGAGAGATGTGCGAGCCGCATGCATGTTAAGAGGTGTGCTCATAGTCTTATGCCACTTTCAAAATAGTGTTGATGACCGGTCAACGGATCTTGAAAGGAAATCGATTTTGCCAGCAGCTTTAGCGGCCTGGAAAAATCATCGCCCTCTGACGAAATCAGCGCCGGATAGAGTTTGTCATTGATGACAGGAATTCCCAAGGCCGCGAGGTGAAGGCGGAGCTGGTGCTTCCTGCCGGTGATGGGAACCAATTGATACAGAGTGATGCGTCCCAGATTGCTGACGGATTTAATGTGAGTCTCGGAGTTCGGCTCACCAGCAACTTCTTTCATGCGAAAGAAGGGTTCTCCCCGCACGATGCGACTCCGCCGAGTAGTGGGGAAGCTCGAGTCCGTGAGAGTTGGCGCCAGGGCCTCGTATACCTTTCTAACCTTCCGGTTCCGAAAGAGCGCTGTGTAGTGGCCCCTTGTATTCGCGTTGGTGGAAAACAACACCACTCCGGCGGTTTCCCGATCGAGACGATGGACGGGCACCAGGGCTTCCGGTCTGTGTTGTTTTCGCAGTCTGACCAGAAGCGTTTCATGGAGAAACCTTCCCGAGGGAATCACCGGCAAGAAATGCGGTTTATCTGCAATCAGGATGTGTTCATCCTCGTAGAGCACGTGTTCCACCAAGGGAATGGCTTTTTCATTTTCCAGCTCGCGGTAATAAAAAATGCAGGCGCCAACTCGATAAGCGCTTTCTGAATCTACCCGGCGCCCGCTTTCATCGACCACCTGACCCTTCGCCATTCGTGCAGTCCATGTCTCGGCGTCCACGTAAGGGTAATGCTCCTTGAAAAAGTCTATGACGGTTTTCCATGGGCCCGCGGGCAGCCATTGGCAGCTCGGACCAACTCCTTCGACGATGGGAAGCGGAGCGTTCAAAGCATTCTCCTTAAAGGTGCAATGTAACACTCTTTGCGACCAACGGCACTGAGGTATTATGACGGTACTGTGATCACACTGCCGGATTCAGACGAAGACTTGTTACGTGAGTGCGAGGTCGAGACTTTTCGCTCGAGTGGACCCGGAGGACAGCACGTCAACAAGACTGAAAGCGCCGTTCGTCTGAGACATCTGCCTTCGGGGATCGTCGTCACCTCTCAGCAGGAACGCAGCCAACATCGGAATAAGGGGCTCTGTCTGCAGAAGCTCCGTAAGAAGATTGAGCAATTGAATCACCGCCCCGCCAAACGTGTGCCCACGCGCGTACCTCGTAGCGCAAAGAATCGAACGCTGGAAGAGAAATCGCGCCGCTCACAAACCAAACGATTGCGCTCGAAGCCCTCGCCAGATGATTGAGCAGGGCGAGGTGCTATCATGAAACCAGGGAAAACCGAGCGCGGCCTCGACCGCAAACCGGGGTAGTGACATTCTTGCTTCGAAAACCAGGATTCTGCATGCTTGTTTCACAGGGGGAACCGCGTAATGATAACTGTCGCTAATCGGATCTACGTCACGCGCGAATATACTGAGGCCTTCGAGCAGAGGTTTCGTGACCGTGCGGGTCTGGTGGACCAAATGCCTGGGTTTATTTCCAATCAGGTCCTGCGCCCGGTCAACGAAGGCGACCCGTATGTGGTTTTTACCATCTGGAATAGCCGCCAGGACTTTCTAAACTGGGTGCGCTCCGACGCATTTGTGAAGGGACACGCGCAGTCCGGCACGTTGCCGAAAGAAGCATTTTCACAGTCGAACGTGTTGGAGTTGCATGAGGTGGTCCAGGATTCCGGTCGCCTTGATTTAGAACCGGAGCCGCATGGTGGCCCTTTCAAGATGCACTAGTAAGGCCGCTGAAAAATTAAGAACGATCCGCGAAATCACACAACGGGCACCAAACAACCTTTTTCAAGTCATTTCATGGCCGTTCGTGAGATTTCGTGGAGGCGTTCTACTTCGAACTGAACTCGCTCCTGGCCACTTCATTTTCGTGGCTTGCTCTTTTTCTTTGTTGCGCTTTTACTGGCGCGTTTCGGTATGGCTTTTTTCCTTGGCATTTTCCTCTTATTTCCTCCCATCTCTTCTAGGAGATCTGGGAAGTCAAAACCGAACAGGTCCTTGATCTTGGTACTAAGTGCCGGCATAACCATTGTCTTGCCAACTGCGGAAAGTTCAGTCGCCAGTGTGTTCGCGAAAGCGGCAACCTCTGACTTTCTCCGGGAGCCTTTAATGTTCTTGTGTGCGTAACCAAGCGTATAACCGAGCGCGAATCCCGCGGAAAGGGCCCCGAGACTCCAGACCATCGGCTCGTTTTGAAACTGCTCACGGTAATCAAGCACTCCGCTGACGGTCTCCTTCACTGAAGAGACCTGCTCACTCACGGTGTCCTTAATCTCTTGTACAGTTTGAGACATCGACTCGCGTGTCTCTTCCATCTGCCGTTCAAGCTCGGCTTTGGTCGGCTCCCTATCAGCTGCCCGAGTGTCCCATTTCTTCTCGTTGCTTTCCCTGTTCATGCTTTCTCCTCCAGTGATCGACAAACGTGCTAAGGAGAGAAGATAACACCGACAGTTCCAGAGAAAAATATTCGCGAGCGTTGCTTCTCCTTATCATTGGTGTCCGTAGTGCGGCGCATAGGCAATCCGATGAAAGTAGCGTTTAGATACGATCCACGACCTCACACGAAATAACACTAATACTTGGTGTTTATTTCGTGTAATTTAGTGGATCGCTTTAGGTCGTCGAGAATCGCTCAAGCAGCAGGAAGTGCCGTCCTGGTTAATTCACAGAACACAAAAGCACAAAGAAAAAATGAAACTAGGACCGCCAGTATCAGACATCCATTGACACAACCCGCAAGCATCCTCTAGCTTCGATGCGAAGCAATGCAATCCAAAATCATTCAGGTAGCGGGCCTGGCATTAACGATCGCTTACGCTGTATTCATTGTCTGGATCTACGCTACCGAGCCTCGCTCTTTTAGGGAGGTGGCAACCAGTGCCGAGGTCGCTTCTGGCACTTACCAGATAAATCAGGAGAAGTTCAATTCTGCGCTCGATCTCTTTCGGAGGGAACAGTTTCGTGCGGCGCGGGACGAATGGCAGCGCGCAGATCCCGCACAAGGCGATTCGCGCACACAGTTCTATATCGCTTATTCGTTTTACCGCGAGGGTTGGGGTCGCGTTTATTACGATCAGGAGCTGTTCAAGAAAGGTCTGGAGGCAGTTAATCGAGCCATCGCTCTTACCGCAGCCAGCCCGCTTACGGTGGATGATCCAAACTTGCGCATGCACACCGCGGCGGAGTTGAAGGCCGAATTGGAACAAGGCACGGAAAGCAGCTTGAGCGACGTCAATCCGCTTAAGGTGTTACGCACGAGAAAGTAAGAGTTGAGGAATTGGCAATTGCCGATTGCCGATTGCCAGTGCGGCTCAGAGATCAACTGACGACTGACGAGTGAGTACCGAGTGATTTAAGAAGATAATGACCGCAACTGATCGTTCCAGGAATCGCGCGCTCGTGGACTTTGTAGTGCTGCCAATGTTCTTTCTGACGGTGGCGCTGCTGGGCGGGCTGCGCGTTGGTGCCGAGAACCGAGCCTTCATTTTCGTAGCGCCGCCCCTGGTCACCCTCTTGCTCGCGGTTCTCTTGGTGCTTCTCCTCGTACGCGGCCGTCTGATTAGATTTCAGCAACTGGTCGGGACCGAGTTTCCGCCTCTTACGAATGTTGCCCACATCTGGATGCTTCTCACTCTCTTCTTCGCCTCGGCCCAGGCGTTCAACTCCGTGCTCCCCGAGGGCGGCTTGCTTCATTGGTTGTTTTCGTTCTTTTTTCTGTGGACCCTTTGGAACAATCAGTTCTCGTCTTTTGACGCGCACCGACTATTGCGCAGCCTCGCGATACTGTTTGGGACTGCGTTCGTCCTCAAACACATGTTGCTGGCAAGTCTCTACAGTACAGAAGGCGGCTGGCTAAAGCGTGTGGCCGGGACACTGTTACAGGGAGTCTCGCTGGGCACGCTTGATGCACCGACGTTCGCGCCGGCCACGGGTTACATCTCTTTCTTCACGCTGACGCTCTACGTCGTTGGTTTGATACTGCTAGCTTTCGCAGGGGAAGACGAGACTGACGGCCCCGGCCATCCGCTTGTGGACCAGTATCTAAAGCTGCCCGCCTCCCACCGACTCGCCGTGCGCGAGGCGATTCTGGATGACCAGCCTCCCTCAGTGGCTACAGTAAACGACTACCTGCACGGCGCGATGAGTAAAGCTTATCGGACATCAAACTGACCAACCACCTGAACCAGAAGGTCTCTTGCAGGCTGGGGTCTTTTTCTGCACACTTTGGCGTTAGCCCGCAGCCGACACTCGCGCGCGTAAATTTACAAGCCCGTGAAATCGGTTCATCGAAAGGACAGCTATGTTGAAAAGAAAACTTGCCGGTATGGTTTTGTTTTGCGTTATGACACTGTCGCCCTGGGGGGCATTTTGCCAGGCGCAAACTACGCCCTTTCCTCTGACGGTGAGACTCGCATGCTCTCCAACGAAATCTCCGGCGACCGCGCCTTCGAACACATCCGCTGGCTGTCCCACTGGCACCGCGACTCGGGCATGGAAGGCTACTTCAAAGCAGCCGAGTATGTCGTGAAGGCTGCGAGAGAGGTGGGACTGACCGACGTGCGGTTCATTGAACAACATTTGTCAGGCGTTAACTACACGGCACGGGGCGCGGAGCTCTGGATGGTCGAACCCGTCGAACTCAAACTCGCGGACATTGACGAGCATGCTGTCTACCTCGCCGACGGCAGCCACGATACAGTCAAAGACTATTTCGACAAGCGGGACAAGGTGCGTTTCCGCAGCAACCTTCATGGCCTCATGCGCGATGAAGTTTTCAGCTTCGTCGACGGCCAACGCAGCTACTACGACATTTACAAAGCCGTTTACGCCGAAGCCGCGGCGGCAGGTTCCTGGTACTACGGTACCGTCACACTTAATGATGTAACTGGATTGCTCGACGCTGCGGTTGAGGCGCAGGCGTTGAGCTTGAAGTAAACTATTCCCCCAAGTATTTGATTTCAGGGAAGGGCATTGGCTGTGTCTAATTTTTAAGGAATTGTCCGGTGCACTCGGGGAGCTCATTACAGAACCGGGCGCGCTAGCGACCGCGCTCAACTCCCGAGAGCAGTAATTATGGCGCTCGGGACTTTTAAGACAGGCTGATAAGATCAGATAAATGACTAAGGGCAAGGGGCGTTATGTCATCAAGCGCACGGCGCACGGATTAGGTTTATTTACCTTAGAACCCATCCCAGCCGGAAAACGGATCATCGAGTACACCGGACCTCTTGTCTCAAACGAAGAAGTAGAGAAGAGGCCCACTGGCAAGTACTTCTTTGGCGTCAATTCCAAATGGTCGGTTGATGGCACACCCCGTAGCAACCTCGCCCGCTACATAAACCACTCATGCAGACCGAATGCCGAAGCGATAATTTCTGGCCGGCGCGTGTGGATTTGGTCAAAGAGGGCAATCAAAGCTGGGGAGGAACTGAGCTACAACTACGGCAAAGAGTATTTTGACATTCATATCAAGCCGATCGGCTGCAAGTGTGCGAAGTGCACAGAGCCACGCCGAAGATGAAAAGCAGCCGTGAGTAGAAAACAAGCGGACGCCTTCAAGAGTCGTAACGGACAGTGTGATATTTGATGAGATTGGGAGGCGGCGATCGGAACCGAACCGATGAATAAAGGTTTTGCGGGCCCTTTGGTTAGTTTCTTCCGTGGTTGGGCATCTGCATTGCCTTCCCCAAGGCCCGCACGCTCAAAGAAGTGTATCGTTTCATTTCATGGAGCGACGGAGTGAGCAAATAGGATAAGAAGGCGAAAGGGATCAAGGTTAAACTAACCGACCAATACGGTCGATCATGGTCTAAAAACAACTCTGCCGAGACGTTGGGTCCGGCGCGATTACTCTAACCGCAATTCATATTTAAATGACTAGTCAGATTGCCATTGTTCTAGCTCTGCTATTCGTCGCTCTTGTTCTCTTCGGCACTGAGCGAATCCCCATCGAAATCGTTTCGATCTTGCTAGTGATTGCCCTCGTTATCACCAACACACTCTCTGCGAGCGAGGCCTTTGCCGGTTTTGGCAATGACATAGTAATCACAGTCGCGGGCCTATTTATCTTGACTGGAGGACTGGCAAAGACTGGGGTGGTCGATGTGGTCGGCAGACGTTTGCACCGATTCGCGGGAGATAGTGAGTTTCGCATTACAGCGCTGATTATGTTTGCCGCAGCCCTTTCTGCCGCCGTGATGAAAAACACTACTACGACGGCCATGTTTCTTCCAGTGGTGTTAGGAATTGGCGCCCGGAGAAATATCAGCCCTTCAAAATTATTAATGCCTCTCGCTTTCGGCGCCATCCTCGGCGGCACCTGCACTCTGATAGGAACTTCCACCAACCTTGCGGTCAGTGGCGCTTTACCCCGCTACGGTATGGAGCCGTTTTCAATGTTCGAGCTGACCAAAGTTGGGGTGCCAATTGTTGGCGTCGGCATGGCTTATATGTTGCTGGTCGGCCTTCGACTTTTGCCCAGACGTGATTCGGCTCAGTCTCTCACCGAGCAATACCACGTGCGGCAGTACATGACAGAAGTATTAGTGTTAGACAACTCTCCGCTGATCGGTAAGACACTCGGCGAGGCCCGTATCAGCGACGATCTTGATCTGACTGTATTAGGAATTCTGCGTGGCGCCCAACAGTACAGGATTGCACCCAACCCTCACGAGCGAATTAAGGCTGACGATCTGTTGTTGGTTCAGGGCCGTGTAGAAGACATTCTCAGAGTAAAGAGCGAGGCGGGCATTGAGATTAAGGCGGATTTTAGTTTGAGCGATGCGCTCCTGGAAGGAAGTGATGTGGAGCTCTTCGAGGCCATGGTGCCGCGCGGCTCAGATTTCATTGGTAGAAGTCTAAAACGTCTCGATTTTCGCAAGCGTTACCAACTGGTTGTATTAGCCATTAACCGCCATGGAGTGAATCTGCTTTCGAAGATCAGCACCGTAAGGCTACGGTTCGGTGATGTGCTCCTCCTACAGGGTAACCGCGAGCATGTTGAAGGTATCGCCGCGGATGACCAGATATTGCTTCTGGAAGGGATTTCTGAACGTCAGGCGCGCCCCTCAAAAAGACGATGGGCATTGTTTGCCTTCGGGGTATTTCTCTTTTTCTCGGTCACACATCTCGTTCCATTGCCCGTCGCCGTCTTGATTGGGGTGTTGATTCTTCTTGCCAGCCGGTCTCTGCGGACGTCTGAAATCTATGAGATGATCGAATGGCGGTTAGTTATTCTTATTGCCTGTATGATCAGTTTCGGGCTGGCAATGGAAAAGACCCGTGCCGATCAATACCTTGCCGATCTTATCGTCCGCGGCACCGGTCAGTACGGCCCGCTCGCAGTTTTAGCTGGATTCTTCATCGTGACGGTTGCGCTTACGCAGCCGATGTCTAACCAGGCTGCTGCTCTCGTCATGCTGCCGATCGCAGTAAAGTCTGCCCTCGCCTTGGGCCTAAACCCACGGACCTTTGCGGTCGCGGTAACCTTTGCCGCCTCCTGCTCCTTTTTAACGCCCCTTGAGCCTGCCTGCGTCCTGGTTTACACGCCGGGCCGTTACCGCTTTTTTGACTTTGTGAGAGTCGGCTCGATCCTGACAATCGTTGTCTTTGCGATTGTAATCTGGTTGGTACCTGTCTTCTGGCCCTTACAGCCGTAGGCTTCAACTGCTTTTCGTATCAGAGTAACCTCCTACTACACAGCACACTTGCGTTAGCGGGAGCAGTATTCCCATGATATACAATCGTTTCATACTTGGATCTTCTCGCTCAAGGTACTCAGTCAACCGCTCCCAGCTGAACAATACCGTACTCCAACAACAGTCGTTACGTTTGTGCTCTTCTTTTTTTGACTCCTTCGCTGGAGGATGGCACACCGTCGTCACAAGACTTTAATGTCGCGCTCCGAGAAAATGCGCCACTCCTGTTCTATGAGTTGCCACCTCAGTTCCTGAATCACTTCGCCGCGGCGGCTCTGCCGTTTATTGTCTACCCGGTAACTTTTGCGATAGCGCATGATGGCTGTGCGCCCGCCGTCCTGGAAAATGATTTCCGGTTCCTGGGCGCGAATGTCGATGAGGGACGCTGTCGCAAAGACGCGGGTCTTTTCTTCACGCACAAAAGCTCGCGAAGTATTACGAGTCAGGTAGTAAGCTCTCAATCGCGGCACATAGAACGACATCTGTTTGTCGATGTCGCGGTTGTTAGTAGCGGATATCCATTCGTCGAGCGCCTTGCGCAACAGGTCGGCTGCGGATGTGTCGGTTCCTGCCGGGGCCACATCGGGTGCCGGCCTCGGCGGTGTTCCCGGGGAGGTAGCTACTTGTGTTTCACCATAAAGTTCCCAGCGAGCAACATCGGAAATCTTGTTGTAGATAGTTCGAATAACTAACGGCTGATCCAATGCTTCGGCCGCAATGCGTCGGACCACCCGCATCCGTTTGCCGTTATCAATTGACTCAAAAAAGACTGTGAAGTTGTCTTCGGTTCTGCCGGCGGAAGTGAACACTAGTCGTTCGTTTTCAACAGAAAACCGAACACGAATGAGATGACCATCCGCAGCGCGGGTGTTGCGGGCCACACCGTCCGCTACAAAGGTCATTCGCGGAGCGCGCGACGAGCCGAAGCTGATTCGTGTGCCCTGCTGTTCTACTGCGAGTAGATCGGGAGGGGTGAGTCTTACCGCCAAATCTATGAAGAAGCGTTGTTGTTCGCTGAACGGAACATTACTGGAGGCGCCGGCTACGACTGAGTAGAGTTTGTCGCTCGCCGGAATGTCGATTCGATAGACGCCCGTTAGCGATGAATGCCGTGCCGAGCGCGCTCGCGAAGTGGGTTGTTGGACGACATACTGCGGACACACCCCCGCGTAAAAGCAGATGAGGAAAATAAGCGAAATGAACACGGCGCCCCCCTTGTCTTGATTCAGGCTGTGCTGAAATTATGTGGCGGCAAGGATACCCCAAAAATATCGGCACAGCACAGCCCACTTGATGCGGTTGCTGAGATCGCGCAGAATCGTCTGCCTGGGACGAAGGTTCACTTTTTCGACACCCAATTAGCCTTGCTTTTTATGTAGTGGAACCCTGAGAAGGAGTCGTTAAGCCGGCTGTCCGAGATGGCTGAGCCTGCCGTTGGAAAAAGGTCGCGAGCTAAGGCGCCGGTCAGAGCAGGCAAGTGTTTCTAGTTTAGGTGCTTCGAATCGCGTTCCTTTGCCAAGGGACCACTTGGCAGAGCTGAAGGAGGCGAAAAATCGAGATTCGCACGATGGAGGAGGTAGGTTATGGATGAGGCACGTCTTGTCTCCCGGCCAGCCGAACTAACCGGGTGGCTTTCCCCCGCCGAAGGAGCTCCGCCCGAGGCACTCGATCGAGCTCGCCGTCTACTCACGGAAGCACTGCTCAATAGCCAGTCCGAACCCATGGAGGACCCGTCTGGCTCAAGCTCCGTGAACTCACCCTTCATGGATCCGTTGGGCAAAGACCTCGAGCAAGTCCGAGCTCTTCGAACATCGCCGCTCACACCAGGCCCTGCAATCTGTTTGGATGTCTAGGAGGTGACGCTATTGGTCCCGCAACGAAATGGTATTTAAGATAGGCTTCTAAAAGCAATCTACTTCTGCGTTTTACAAGGCGGAATGCGAACCGACATATCTTTTAATTCTGTGGGCAGGCTCGGTACCTTCAAGGACAGTCTCCCGCTTCCTTGGCGTACCTTTGAAAAAGTCGTCCCCCCTCCAAAGGCTGTTTGACATCGAGGGACTCGATCACGTATAAGACCAATTATCTAATTGGGAGCTGAAAGAATATGAGCTTCGGTAGGATTTATCATAACCACCATTCGCACCGTCATGCCAATTACCATTGGCATCTGGGCAGCGTGTCGGCGGTTGTGATCCGAAAGCTCGAAGCTAAGAGAGAATAGCAAGAAGCTTATAACCGACCTTTAAAAGAACCCGCTGCCAGATACGCACTGGCGGCGGGTTCTTGTTTTTGGGAACATCTACTGAATCGCTTATTCCATGACGGAACCACTTTCCAAAATTCCGAGCGGCCTGCGGTATTACTGGGGTCAGGAGGCGAGCCTAAGGCGGGCCATCGAAGAAGCG
>JBGTLM010000347.1:0-9498 GCA_041744135.1 Pyrinomonadaceae bacterium | reverse complement strand
GAGTTGATAACGCGCCAACGCTTTCGATATTGAAGGGGCGTCAGCACCTCGCCGTACTGGAGGGCTGGGGTTGTGTAAACTGTAGCGCGATGCGATTCGACGAGCGCGATGCTTGGTGCGCCCTTTGCGGGGCGGGTTGTGTTTGTCGGACACGATTCAGGATCTGCACCCTAAGCCGATTCCTTCTGGCTATCCTCAGCAGCGCTTTCGAGCGCTAGTTGAGTTGACCGGCGTGCTGGAGCGCGATCCCGAATATGGACGGGTGAGCCATTCTTTCACAAGTTGGACCCGGTCCATCCGTTACCCCAAGCGAGGTGCTCGCTTCGAGCGCCGTCGCGCTCCGCGTTTCTGATGTTGGTAGAATGTACGCCGCTGCTGGTGCCGCACAACACCGGTACTCTAAATGGCTCTACTTCCATCGGCGGTGCCTTTACCATTGACTCGTCTCCCTTTACTATCTACTCGCACGTGCTCCCGTAGCTCAGTTGCATAGAGCGTCCGCCTCCTAAGCGGAAGGTCGCGCGTTGGAATCGCGCCGGGGGCACCACTTTTTCGTTCCGCACACACATTCGCACACAAATCCCCAAACAGAATTCGGGTTTCTTCCGCTCGCCAGAAGAAACCCGGACCACGTTTTGAGACTGCAGCGTCAGCAGACTCGTGTTTCCGAATCCTCAAGCAACGCTTTGGCGTCTTTCAGATCAGGCGTCTCGAAGCCTTCGGTGAACCAACCGTAGACTTCGGCGAGCATCTGCTGCGCTTCTTCGAGCTTGCTTTGCTTCCTCTGCAAGCGCGCGAGGCTCATTACGGCGCGTAGCTGAAGTGTTTTCGCCTGCTGGTGACGAGCGATTTCGATGGCACGGTGGAAACATTGCTCAGCCTCAGCCGCGGAAACGCCATCCTTCAGCAGCAACTCGCCCTTGACCCGGGCGATCTCAGCCTCCCAATAACGCCCGTCGCCGGCTTCGGTGATCGCCTGCGCCCGCTCCAGCTCCGCGAGACAACTGGCGGGGCTGGCCCTCGACCCCGTAGGCCTCGGCCAACAGGCAGAGCAAGTAGGAGGTCAGGATGTCCGCTCCTATTGCTCGTGATGCCTCGATGCCGCGGCGCATCTCTTCAATTCCATCGGCCGCCTCTTCTTGCCCAACCATAGCCCAGCCGCGTAGCGCCGTCGACAGTCCCAACCATAACGGTAGTCTTTGTTCGGCAGAGAATGCGACCGCATCCTCCGCCAACTCGCATACTCGCTGCCGGTCTCGCCGATGTGCGCCCAGTGCTTCGTCCAGCAAACTCGCTAATCACCGGCGCATCTTTCACCGCTCCTGTCGCGAAGAGGTCTACATGAACGACTACGAAACGCTCGCTAAGGTCTTAGCCTCGGTCCAGCATTTTATCCAAGCGGTCTATAATCGGAAGCGACTTCATTCGGCCATCGGCTACCTGCCTCCGGCTGAGTTTGAAGCATCGCTTTCACCACAAATACTTTCTTAACTGTTTGTGTCATTTCAGGGGTGCACTACAGGACAGTGCGGCTATCCCGATCAGTAAGACGATCAGACTGTAGCGAGTGAGATTGCGTTTCATAACTGCTCCTTTCGTTGTCCTATTGCTGGGGCGGCCTCGAGCCGACGACAACGATCTCCTTCGGCTTGAAGCTGACGGTCGTCCGCCCGCTGAGCGCCGTGAGGCGCGAAATCGAAGTAGCGCTTTAACCCGATCTGGATCTACCGCACGCGCTTTCGCGCGCTGGCGCACGCACACTCCACATCACGGTGTAGCGTACATATAGATGACTCTTGGCCGTGCGTTTTGGGCGCACGGCCGGAGTCAGTCGGTCGCTGAAGTTTTCGTGGGTATATTTCTTTACTACGTTAAAGGGAATTGAAGGTGTTTGACGTAAGCCGAGCCCGCTCCCGTGTTGTCCCCGAAAGCACCGACCACGATGTAGTTGCCGCTGATCGCGACCGAATAGCCGAATCGGTCATTAGCAAGCGCATCGCTGGCGGTGAGCTTTAGTTGTTGACTCCACACCCCGCTGCTGCGCTTATAGACGTAAGCCGAGCCTGCATTCGCTTTTGCTGACCAGTCATCCTCGGAAGCACCGACCACGATGGTGTTACCGCTAATCGCGACCGAATCGCCGAAGTGGTCACTAAAATACGCATCGCTGGCGGTGAGCTTCGCCTGCTCGCTCCACACCCCGTTGCTGCGCACATAGACGTAGGCTGAGCCTGCGTCTGTGCCCAAAACTGGGATGGGAACGGGAAATATAGGAGGCCCGACAATGATGATTATGTCGTCCTCTGGGGCGCCGACCACGATGGTGTCGCCGCTGATCGCGACCGAAACGCCGAACCGGTCATTAACAGCCGCATCGCTGGCGGTGAGCTTCGCCTGCTCGCTCCACACCCCGTTGCTGCGCACGAAGACGTAAGCTGAGCCTATGGTTTGGAAGCCTGAGCCAGTAGCGCCGACCACGGCGGTATCGCCGCTGATCGCGACCGAAACGCCGAAGACGTCAAGGGCAGCGGCATCGCTGGCGGTGAGCTTCGCCTGCTCGCTCCATACCCCGTTGCTGCGCACGAAGACATAGGCTGAGCCTGCTTCCCAGCCCGCGGTCGTGTTGTCAAGAAATGCGCCGACCACAATGGTGTTGCCGCTGATCGCGACCGAAGCGCCGAAGAGGTCTGCGCCGATGGGGCCGGGGGGGACGTCGTCTTCAATCTCCGCATCGCTGGCGGTGAGCTTCGCCTGCTCGCTCCATACCCCGTTGCTGCGCACGAAGACGTAAGCCGAGCCTTTATCTTGGCCCGCTGACGTATCGTCAAAAAAAGCACCGACCACGATGGTGTCGCCGCTGATCGCGACCGAATTGCCGAACCGGTCATAAGCAACCGCATCGCTGGCGGTGAGCTTCGCCTGCTCGCTCCACACCCCGTTGCTGCGCACAAAGACATAGGCTGAGCCTGCGTCGTTGCCCGCTGGCGTGTTGTCATTAGAAGCGCCGACCACAGCGGTGTTGCCGCTGATCGCGACCTCACCACCGAATGAGTCACCAGCAGCAGCATCGCTGGCCGTCAGCTTGGTCTCTGTGGCGATCAGCGGGTCGATCGTCAGCGGGTACTCCGCCCCTTCGTCCTTCACCTCCAGCCGCACTTCGCCATCAGCGATCCGCATCCGCGACGCTAACGCCTTCCCTCGCGCGTCGAAGGCTACCAGCCCGCTGTAGCTCAACAAACTCGCGCCGTCCTCTCCGACGAAATAGATGTACTGGCCGTCGGTGCCGCCCTCCGCGCGCAGATCGCCTTCTACACTCAGGCGCAGCGCCAGCGGCTCGCCTTTCTCGCCACCCGCAGGCCGCACGGCCAACGTAAAGCCCTGCTCGATGCCCCGCTGGTCGTTGACGTACCACTCGGTCAACTCGCCGCGTTGGTACTCGATGCGGTTGTCTACCGCCGCAAGCGTGGGCGGAGCGACCTCCCGCATCCGCTCGCCGTAGCCGTAGCCGCGCAGGCTCATCCCCCACCGCCACCCGGCGTCTGGCTCTGCTGTGGCTGCTGACTCGGCTGTGGCTGATTCGGCTTTAACTGATGCGATGTGCGGCTGCACGCGCAGCCCCGTGTCAGCGAAGGTGGCGCTGAAGGCTTGCGTTGGGTTCATCGCTCCATATCCGCCGGAGACGGCCGCCGACTCCTGCTCGCTGATCCGGTAGAGAGAACGCTCGACCGCTTTGCGCAACTCAGCCGGCATCTCGGTCTGCGGACTGGCGGCCACGTCGCCGGAAGCAGACCGCGCAGCCTGTCCGGCCTCCGGTAGGTTGGCAGACTGCGCCGCCGCGCGGGGCAGCGGCAGCGAGAGTGTACTGGCGAGGGCGACCATAAACAGCAGCGTTAGCGAGGTGCAACGACGAGCGAGAGAATGATTTAAGTTGAGTGACATGGCGGAGATGCTCCTTTCTGGAAACGTGGTTGATCAAAGTTAGTGCCACACTCGATTTACGAACTCGCGCAGCAACCGGATATAAGTGCTGTGCTTCCTTCTTCTTCAATACGGATAAGCTAACTCGATAGTTGAAAAGGGGCAGCGAAGTAATTCACTGTGGCGGTGTGAACTGGTTCACAGTGAACGGCGGCTGCCAAAGGCGCAGACCTATGAACAGCGTTTGGCAAGCGCTTGCTGATTGTGAATAGTGAAGTAGTGCCGGCGGTCGGCTGACATATAGCCGCGCTCTTTGTATGAGACCAGAATCTTGTTGGTATGCTCGCGCGATGCGCCGGTTAAAGCCGCGATGTCGCTCTGCGTCAGGCGAATGGGAATATGCAGGTCGCCATTGGGTAGTTGCTGCCCATACCTTTGGGCGAATGCCAGAATCTGGCGCGCGATGCGGCTTTCAGCTTCGTGCGCAGCCAGCGCCTGTATCTGTTCATTGGCTAAACGCAATCGCTCCGACAGCACGCAAGCCAGATTATGTGCGAGCATCGGCATGGTCAATAAGCAGTGGCGAAACGTCGCTCGATCAAGCCAGAGCAACTCTGATTCCTCAATCGTGACGACGCTGGCGGAACGCCCGATCTGATCGAGCAGGCTCATCTCGCCGACACACTCGCCGGGACCCAGTATCGAGATGATCACATCATGCCCGCCAGCCTGCTCGACATGAACTTTAACTGTGCCGCTGAGAATGAAGTAAACGACTTCGCCCGGCTGTTCAACATCCATCAGCGGCGCGTTGCCAGGGAAAGTCTTTCGGTGAAGCGCTTCGCTGATCTGGCGCAACTGAGGTGGAGTGAGATCATGAAACAGAGCGATGCGGCTGAGGCTACTGAAATCGTGTGCTGTCGAAATGCCCAATTTGACTACCTTAACCTGGACTGCTCTGAAGGGAGGGCCATAGTTGCATTACATTGAATAACGCGACAAATCGGGGTGGAAACTCCAACGGCGCGGCAAATTTTTGCTAAAATTCTGTGCCCGGCGGACAGCGAGCCAATTCTAGTGGCGCTCGATGACGCGCTCACGAGTCTGACGAAACTGGTCAGCGCAAGAGCCGGGTGGTTGAGTTGCGTTTCTTCGGCGGACTGAGTGTAAAAGAGACTGCGGAGGCGCTGGAGGTCTCGCCCAGACGGTGCTGCGCGATTGGAAGCTGGCGAAGGCGTGGCTCTATCAAGAGATCAAGAGAGGAGCGCCGGATGACGCCTGAGCGTTGGCAACATATCGAAGAGTTGTTTCATTCGGCGCTGGAGCGTGAAGCGAATGCGCGCGCCGGTTTCCTGGCCACTGCTGCGTCGGTGATGGCGAATTGCAGCAGCAGGTCGAGGCGCTGTTGTCCTCGCTGGAAGAGCCGGCGACTTCATCGAAGAAGCGCCGCTGCCGACTGTTTCGTCAATTGCTGCAGAGTCCGCCGCAGAGGCGGCGCAGAAAGCTGCGACCGGCGCGCCGCTCATCGGACGCCGGATCAGCCATTATGAGATTCAATCTTTGCTCGGCGCGGGTGGAATGGGCGAGGTCTATCTCGCCATGACTTGAATCTTGAGCGCCGGATTGCGATCAAAATCCTGCTCTTCCAGTTCACGAAAGAGATCGCGCAGGTGCGGCGATTCGAGCGCAAAGCTCGTGCTGCCTCCGCGCTCAACCATCCGAACATCATCACCGTTCACGAGATCGGATGGGACCAAGACACGCATTTTATAGCTACGGAGTTCGTGGCCGGGCCAACGCTGCGGGAGAAGATGGCCGGCGGAAAGTTAATGCCAAAGGAAGCGTTGAGCATTGCCATGCAGATCGCGGATGCGCTGACGGCAGCGCACGCGGCGGGCATTGTGCATCGCGACATCAAGCCGGAAAACATTATGGTGCGACCCGACGGCTTGGTCAAAGTACTTGACTTCGGGCTAGCCAAGCCGACGGCGCGCGCGCTTGCACAACACACGGGGCCGACGCCGACAACCGTGACGATGTACACTGACCCTGAAATGTTGATGGGTACGATTGCGTATCTTTCGCCAGAGCAGGCGCTCAGACAAGAGGTTGATCGGCGCACGGACATCTTCAGCTTGGGCGTCGTCTTGTACCAGATGATCGCGGGAGCGAGACCCTTCACCGGCAACAGCGCCGCGGCTGTCTGCGCCGCCATCTTGCGCGATGCTCCAAACTCGCTTTCGCGTGCGGAATGTCCGCCGGCGCTCGAACTGATCATCAGCCGCGCGCTAGAGAAGAATCGCGAGCAACGCTATCAGACTGCGGATGCCATGCAGAATGATTTGCAGCGACTCACCCTCAAGGCGCAGCGAGACAATTCCGGTTTGCTTTCAGGATGGCGCGTCGCCGCAACTGTGGCCGCGGTCGCGTTGGCGACGGCAGCCGTTTTGCTGACGATGGCGCTGCGCCGCGAGACCGTCTCTGAAGTAGCGCCATTTTCAACCGGCTCGGTCAGAAGGATCACCGACGCCGCGGGTTGGGAGGGCTTTCCCAGCCTCTCACCCGATGGGCAGGTCATAGTTTACGCCAGCCGCGCCTCCGGCAACTGGGACATTTATCGCAGAAAGATCGGCGAGGCTCAGATCGTGAACCTGACTGCCGATTCTCCGCACGTTGACTTGGCTCCGGCTTTGTCACCCGACGGAGCGCGGATCGCTTTTCAGTCATCGCGGGCAGGGCGCGGCATCTTAGTGATGGACAGCGACGGCGTCCGTCGTCTTTGTTTCAGCGGCTGAAGCGCAAGAGGATATTTTCGTCACGAGCCTTGAGAACGCTCAGTTGAGACAATTGACGAACGACCCGGCACAGAATCGCACCCCGCGTTGGTCGCCGGATGGCCGGCAGATTGCCTTCCTTTCCGACCGCAGCATCAAATATGAAATCTGGAAAGTGAACGAAGACGGCGCCGCCTAGAGCAACTGACTGATGTCCCGACGCGGACGTGTTCAACCCTGTGTGGTCGCCTGACGGGCAGCGGTTGCTTTACCAACTGCGCGATAGCAATTCGTTCATCATCGAACTCAGCCAGCCGCGCGCTGCCGCACAGCCTTTAACCGGACAGCAGTTGCCCGGCTTTCTCCCGTGGTCTTGGTCGCCTGACGGAAAATTGCTGGCCGGGTGGCAGACGAGGCTCGAGCGACCAAACGGCGGCGTCGTGATTTATTCCTTCGCTCTGTTCGCGTTACGAACAATTGACTGACTTCGGCAGAAACCCGGTTTGGCTCAATGACAACCGGCGGCTGATCTTTGCCGATCTGGGCAAGATGTATCTGCTCGACAGCCAGACCGGGCGCTCGCAGGAACTGTACTCCGTCGAGCCGGGCGGCTTTGGCATCTTCTCTCGCGCGACAACCGCCGCCTGTATTACAGTCTTGTTTCAGCCGAAGCAGACATCTGGCTGCTTCCCCTCTTGTAGCGGCGCACTGGTTTTGGAGGCGTACTTGATTGATGCGTATTTTGCTGATTACTCTTTGTTCAACGTAAGTCCTAAAACATTGAGGTATCCCATACAGGGACAAATATTTTCATGTCTAAGCACGCTGCCTCACAACCGGATCGACTCGGTCATTGGGGGCCTTTCGGCGGTCGTTTCGTGCCGGAGACTTTAATGGCTCGGCTCGAAGAGTTGACCCGTGCATACGAGTACGCAAGCGCTGATGAGACTTTCGAGAGAGAGTTCTCCCAACTGCTCCGCGATTTTTCGGGACGCCCGACGCCGCTCTTTTTCGCCGCGGGTTTGACTGAACACGCGGGAGGCGCGCGCATCTTTCTCAAGCGCGAAGACCTCTCGCACACCGGCTCGCACAAGATTAACAACGCGCTCGGTCAGTCGTCTAGTGTAGTGCGTCTAACGGATCGCAACTTATGAATCGAGCTGCTTGGGTCATTTTCGTAGATTAAAGCGTTCTCTCCATGTGATGTTATTTTCGACGCACTACACTAGCTACTTTCCTAAGAGATTCTAAACTGCGATATTGCTAGCCCTTGGAATGCCACTCCTAAGCGGAAAGTCGCGCGTTGGAATCGCGCCGGGGGCACACATTTGAGTCTCAAGTCCGCTTTCATCTCCGCTTTAACAAGGCTCGGCTCACGCCGGCGCATCGCGTCTGTTTGTTAATAGCTGGCAAGTGCTGATTGGCCGGTTGATGCTCCCGTGGTTGCGAAGAATCAGCGTCTCCGTTTTGCTGAATAGCGCTGTCAGAATTGCACGCGTTTTACTTTCGTCACGGTGGTCATGTTCGTCGGTTCAGTTCATTTCCGCCGGAGCTGTCATGAGCGCAGCTAACATTTCCAAGGGCTGGTGTCGGGCCATTTCCACACAATCGCAGTCGAGCCCCAAACAAATACCATCGTTCCAGCGAAGCCGCCACCATCTGGGCCGGCGTCATCCTTTTTACCGGCACTCTGTACCTCCACTGAGCGATTCGCAGCGACAGAGTAATTCCCACTACCCAGAGCAAAACCAGCCCCGACACTAAAGAGCTGGAGGGATCATCCATCGCCCACCAAGCAGACAGAACGATTGCCGTCATAGCCAAGAGAATGATTACAGCTCTTGAGCGAAAAGTATTTTTCAAGGCTCGCGGTCAGAGCGGTTCATGGTGCGCGTCGTAGAAGGCTGTGCCGCTCCCAAGAAACAGCAGCGACACAGCTTCTTCCCTTTTAAGCAGGCGGGTTTCTATTCCGCGTTGCTCTGTATGCCCAGGCCCACAACCCTGCGATGAACAACGCCGTAATGCTGGTCAAAATCCAGGGGCTTGAGTCGGGCCACTTCCAGACAATCGCAGTCGTACCCCAAACATAGACCATCGTTGCGGCGAAGACGCCCACTGCCTGGCCCGGCGTTACCTTGTTTGCCGGTTGCGGGCTTCCCATTGTGATACGAGCAGCCTTGTAAATAAAAAACGTGGCTACAGCCAGTATCAAGAACGGCTCCAATCCACCGCCCATGAGCGCCCGGATCGGTACGCTTATAATCAGCATTGCGCCGGTCATGGCGAGTGAGTACAAAACCCACTTCCAGAAGGTTAGGTTAACCAAAAATCGGTTCTCAGGAGGCCGTCTGCGGGCGAACGGATACAACAACAACTGGCCCACAAAGATCGCGATCCCCATAACGATGATGTCCTTCATTTCACAACCTTTACCATATACGGAAGATGTGACGACCGGCTTGAACGACTAGCGCCGTCCCACACCCGGTTATAAACCCCGGCAGGCCGCGTCCAAATACTGCTGCGCCAACGCAATACGGGAACGCATCGCGGGCCGTTCGTTGGGTGCGGGGGTGATCAAGTATCATTGGAGGAAAACCATTTAGCGTTCCACCGATATTAAAGCAAGTGCTTCCTTGGTTGAAGCATCGCCCCGGAAAACGGCCTTGGGGCGGCCCCTGCAAGAGCCCGGAAGCCCGGTAACTAGCGGGCCTGAATAGTGGAGTGCCGAGTGTGGATGATGCTCGACAATCCAGCAGCGGATTCAAGCCACAAGGATCCGGCTCATCTCCTATTTGCCAGGGCT
>JBGTLM010000346.1:0-14275 GCA_041744135.1 Pyrinomonadaceae bacterium | reverse complement strand
ACAGGAATCACGCCGCCCGCGCTGCGTGTCCGGTGGCGCAAGCCATGACGGCCTCCGGCGTTGCAGTTGCTCGAGTGAACTCGCCAGTCATTCTTCCTTCATGCAAAACAACGATGCGATCGGAGAGCCCCAGCACTTCGGGTAACTCTGACGAAACGAGCACAATAGCGAGGCCCGTCTTCGCCAGGGCGTTGATCTGGGCATAAATTTCCTGCTTCGCGCCCACATCAATGCCGCGGGTGGGCTCATCCAGAAACAAAACACGGGGATTGGTCAACAACCATTTAGCCAGGACCACCTTCTGCTGGTTGCCACCGGAGAGCGTTCCGGCGATGGTGAAAACCGAGTTCGCTTTCACCCGCAGGTCTTTCATCGCGCGCTCGCCCGCTGCCGATTCGGCGTCGACGCTGGTGATGAAGCGGCCTGAGATTCGTCGCAGCCCGGCGAGCGTCATGTTGCAAAGAATCGTTTGATCTAACACAAGTCCGAAGCGTTTGCGGTCCTCGGTCACAAAACCGATGCCCTGTTTGATGGCGTCCGCCGGATCAGAAATCTGAACAGGTTTGCCCGCAATCTTTACCACTCCCGTTCTGGTACCGGCGTGAGCACCGAAAATAGCCATCAGTAGATCGCTTCGCCCGGCCCCCATGAGACCGGCAATTCCCAACACTTCGCCGCGGCGTACAGAGAAAAAAACCTTCTCGACCAGCTTTTTCCCCGGAACGTCCGGGTCCTCCACCGACATATTCTCTACTTCAAAGACTACTTCTCCATGAGCGTGGTCTACTGTAGGAAAGATGTCACCGACCTCGCGTCCCACCATCCGAGCGATTACGCTCCCCTCGTTCCATTCAGTCGTAGGATTAGTGCCCACAGTTTTGCCGTCTCGCAGCACTGTAATTCTGTCACTGAGCTGAAATACCTCCCCCAGCTTGTGCGAAATGTAGATCATCCCCACCCCGTTGGTGCGCAGCCGGTTGAGTATCCCGAACAGCGTCTTAACCTCGGTGTCGGTGAGCGCAGCGGTAGGCTCGTCAAGCACCAGAATCCTGGCATCCTGCGACAGTGCTTTGGCGATCTCGATCAACTGCTGCTGACCAATCCCGAGATTGCGAACAGGTATATGCGTATCAATATCAAGATTCAGACTATCCAGCAGTTTTCGTGCGCGGCGGTGAAGTTCCTCCCAACGAATGACCCCCCATTTCGCCGGCTCGCGTCCCAGAAAAATATTTTCCCCGACGGTCATCTCCTTTACTAAGGATAGCTCCTGATAGATAACCGCAATGCCCGCTTTCTCCGCATCCCGCACCCCGCTGAAGCGTCTCGGTTGGCCTTCAATCAGGAGTTCGCCTCCATACTCAGGATGCGGGTAAACGCCGCCCAGCACCTTCATCAACGTGGACTTGCCTGCTCCGTTCTCACCGACGAGCGCATGGATCTCACTTTTGTGTAGATCAAAGGTGACGCCATCGAGCGCCCGAACCCCGGGAAAGGATTTCGTGATGCTCACCATCTCTAAAAACGCGCTTTGAGCTGTTTCGTTCATCTTGAGAGATTCGTCCAATGTCCAACGTCCAATGTCCAACGTCCGCACTCTAGCAGTATTTGCTGCCGCGAAGTTCCGAGTCTTTCAGATACCTCATCAATCCAGAAATCAATTCACTGACCTCCGTAGCCGCTTTCGAAAGAGTTTCGAAACTCTCCAGCGAGAAGTAACCCTGATCAAGCGCCACATAGAGCTGCGTTCGAACCTCGCCAGAAGAACCTTTCGCGACCGCCAGAAACTGAATAAATTCCTGATCACCTCCCCTTTCAAAGCCCTCTGCAATATTCGAGAGTATAGAAACCGAAGCTCGCCTGATCCTGATCTTTGAGACCGAAGTCGCGTCTGAAAGAACCAATTGAGGTTACTTCGTAGATTTGCTTTATTAGCGTACGTGCTTTCTTCCAAGATTTGATCTCCTCAAACTTTTTTATTTTCGCCATGACACGCTCCTTAGGTGAGAATTGGAGTTTAGATCCCATACGACGTTGGACATTGGACGTTGGACCTTGGACTTTTCGGTTACGGTTTCGGGCATTTCTCGGACGCCAGCCCAGCGCAAATGTCTTCGAGTTTGTGATAGCCATCCTTCACTACGGTGCTAAGAATGTTGTTGCGATCTACGGCAACCGGCTCCAGGAGAATCGCCGCAACCTTCTTAAAGCCATTGTCTATTGTCTCCACCGTTTCCACCTTTTCTCCGCGCGCCAGTTTGATCGCGGCCTCCACCGCACCATTGGCCAGCGGTTGAAGCGGTTTGTAAATCGTCATTGTCTGCTTACCTTCTACGATTAGCTTCATCGAAGCGAGATCGGCGTCCTGGCCCGACACCAGCACTTTGCCCACGAGATTCTGTCCCTCCAGAGCCTGAACCACACCGCGCGCCGTACCGTCGTTTGAACTCACCACCGCGTCGACCTGGTTGTTGGCCTGGGTGAGCGCATTCTCCACGATGTTCAGCGCGGCGCTGGCCTGCCACTCTTTGGCATATTGATCGGTGACTATTTTGACGTCGCCTCGATCAACTGCCGGCTTGAGAACATTCATCTGCCCCTGGTGCAAGAGTAGGGCATTGTTATCTGTGGGCGAGCCGCCCACGATTACAAAATTTGCAGGCTTCTTGTTCACGTGATCCAGCAGGTACTGCGCCTGCATTTCACCCATTTTGACCACCTGATGTGAAATGTATAAATCCACATCGGAGTTTTTGATCAGGCGGTCATAGGCTATTACCGGCACGCCCTGCCGGTGCGCCGCCTCGACAATCGAGGCGGCAATCTCGCCATTGTGAGGGGCCACGATCAGTACATCTACGCCTTGCGTCAGCAAATTCTCGGCCTGTTTGATCTGAAGATTGTCATCTCCATTCGCGACTTGTACGTTAACTTGCATTCCCAACTCTTTCGCGCGCTTCTCAACCAGATCCTTGTCGCGTTGCCAACGTTCCTCTTTCAATGTGTCCATCGAAAAGCCTATTACCACCGGCTCATTCGGGCCCTTCTTCTTTCGAACGCCACCGTCGTTCGTCTGTGGGCCAGAAACGCAGGCACCGGCAAGTAGCGCTAAAAGAACCAAACACCACATCAGTTTTGCACGTCGCATAGGCTGAATTTTTCCTTTCTATATTGCCCGCAAATTGAGACCAAGCCAATTCTTGGTTCGCCAGGGGGGACGGAACAATCGTTAGAAATTACTGAAAAGCTATTTGCCTGAGGGAGCGGTAAGCTTAGCAGACTATTGTTGGAAATACATTATTGAAATTTCCCGATTTTGGGCGCATCATTGCGGCATTGATTGCGATCTCCCCCCGTTTGTGTGTGTCCCCTCCATACAAGCGGTCTCGAATAATTTAAAGCTCGAGCAGACCGACACGTTCTGCATGCGCCCCCCCCGCGAAGCCCTCGAACTCACCATCATGCATCGCTGTGGCTAATGATCGAAGTGAGCCTTTAAGAGGCCTGCTTATCTTCTGTGTTGCAAACCTTAGCAGAACGATAGCGGGAGAGGTGCCGTACTTCGTTATATCCGACTGGTATCAGGCTGTCACAAGGAGGACATTATGACTAAAACTTTCTCTCTCTTGGCTCGCGCCACCGCGTGCAGTATTTTCCTTTTGTTTGCGGTAGGCGCTGCCAACGCTCAATTCAAGGCCGGCATCCAGGGTACGGTGACTGATTCCTCGGGCGGCCTGGTGCCCGAAGCCCTGGTTACTCTCACCAATAACGAGACTAGTAAATCGCAGACGACCACTACCAGCAACGAAGGCTTCTATCGCTTCTCTCAGCTCCCGCCGGGCAGCTACAGCCTTAATGCCGAAAAGTCCGGCTTCAAGAAACAACTTTTGCAGAACGTCGTCCTTTCGGGAGAAGATGTCCAGGGCATTGACCTCGCACTCACAACTGGCGAAGTCTCTGAAACGGTGACTGTCACGGATACCGGGGCTGCGGCGCTCGACACTGAGACGGCCAACATCCGGGGCGTGATTACCGCCGAGGAGGTGCGGCAACTGCCGCAGGTCGGCCGCAATCCTTATGAGCTGGCACGCACCGCGCCAGGCATCTTCGGCGACACGGCGCGGGGTGGCGCGAACAACACGGCGCAGTTCATTCCCGGCGTCGAGCAACTCGGCGGCGGCTCTAACTCCGGCGCTTTCCAAACCGAGAATCAAACACAGATCACCGCCAACGGGCAGCGCGTTTCCAGTAACAATTATCAGATCGACGGCGTGAGCGTTAACAGCCTCGGCTTGGGAGGCGCGGCGGTCGTAACGCCGAATCAGGAATCAGTTAAGGAAGTCTCCGTCGTCAGCACCAGCTACTCGGCGGAGGACGGACGTAACACCGGCGCGCAAATCAAAGTCGTCTCCCAAAACGGCACCAATGACTTTCACGGCAGCGCCGTAATCAACTATGCTTCGCCGAAACTGAACTCTTTCAACCAGTATTTCGGTCCCACCACGGGAGAGTCGTCCACCCCAAGGTTGATCACTTGCCAACGAGGTGTCAGAGTTGTCGCCAGCCGCTGCCCGGAGATCGTGGATCGGTTCGAGCGGAAATTCGCCGGAAGCCTCGGCGGACCGATTTATTTCCCGCGTTTCGGCGAGGGCGGTCCGGCTTACTTTAGCGGCAAGAATCGTCTCTTCTTTTTTGTATCTTACGAAGGCTTGCGCCGCAGCACCTCAAGGGTTGATAACATTTTTATTGAAACTCCGGAGTTTCGCGATTACGTCGGGCGGGCCCGCCCCGGCGGCTTGGCTACACGACTTTTCAATACGTCCGGGGTCGCGCCGCGTGTACTCTCTGCCGGCTTGCCGAGCGGCGGACCCAACGGTCCGAACAGAGCCGTCAACGGACAAGCGGGACTTAGCTTCGACATCGGCTCGATTAGCACTCCTCTCGGTCAAAACATCACGCCGCGAGTCTTCGACGGCATCCCCGATGTGACGTTCGCAAGCGTCGCTATTCCTGATAACACCAGCGGTAATCAATACAACACGCGCATCGACTTCAATCGCGGCAATGATCAGTTTGCGGTCAGCACCTACTTCACAAAGCTCAGCAACTTCGCCGGCTCCTCGAGCGGGCGGCCCTTTGAAGACCTCACCTTTGAGCCGTTTAATTCCGCCGCGACCTTCACTTACATACGCACTATCTCGTCCACGCTGCTCAACGAAGCGCGCTTCAACTTCACGCGTTTCAACGCCAACGAACTCGACGCTATCGGCAGCGGCGACCTCTCCATCCCGCGCTTACAGATTCAGGGTTTTGGCGAGCCTTTCACTTTCGGCGGACCCCCGAGCTTCGGCATTGGTCGCGGCACCCCGAACAACCGCACACAGAACACCTACGAGTTCCGAGACACGGCCACTCTCGTTCGCGGCAATCAAGCCTTCAAGGCCGGAGTCGAAGTGCGACGCGAGCAGAACAATAACAATGAGATTTCCGGGGCGCGCCCCGAGTTCGTCTTCACAAACTTTCTTAACTTCGCCAACGATCACGTGTTCTTCCAAAACATTGACGTTGATCCCCGCACGGGCGGCGCGGCGAACGGCCAACGCTACTTCCGCTCGAACACTTACGGGTTGTTCCTGCAGGACGACTGGAAATTTCGCCCGAACTTGACCCTCAACCTCGGCCTACGCTGGGAGTATCAAACACCGCTGACTGAGAAAGAGGGACGCCTCTCTAATTTCCAGTTAGGTCCAAGCGGTGTGGTAGACGGTCGCATCGTCGCGGTCGAACGCCTCTACAACCCCGACCGGAACAACTTCGGGCCGCGCCTCGGCTTCGCTTACTCGCCGAACTTCGGCGAATCATTCGGCGGACTGCTGGGCGAGAATCGCGCCGTCATTCGCGGCGGTTTCGGCATCTTCTACGACCGCATCTTCCAAAACCAACTCTCCAACGTGCGTGGTAATCCGCCGTTCTTCGCGCGTGCCGGACTCTTCAATCCCAGCGACACCGACAACGGTCCAATTAATTATTCATTCGCTCTCAGCGGGAGTCCGTTTCTGTACCCGGCGAATCCGAATTTGCAGAGCGGCATAGATCCCCTCACCGGCGGTCTGCTTGATCCGAATCCGCGCACTCTGCCCGGCGGTTTCATACGGCGCGACATCCCCGTTGAAGTTAACGGCACGCCCCAAAACTTACCGAACGCTTACGTTTACAGCTACTCGCTCGAATTGCAGTACCAGTTGACGCAGAAAATAGTAACCTCCGTCACCTACCAGGGTAGCGCCGGACGCAAGCTGATCCGCACGGTCAATATCAATCGCTTATCTCCTGGCGACACGTTCGATAACAATTTTGATTGCGTGCAAACGCGCGACGTAAACGGCAACCCGGTTACACCGCGTCTGTCGTGCAACCCGAATTTTTATGGCTTCGAAAATCTTAACGGCATCCTGTTCGCCTTGCCGGATGTCAATTCCAACTACAATGCCTTGCTACTACGCGTGACCAGCGACTACGCGCGGAACTTCCGGATCGAAGGGAACTACCGCTTCAGCAAGAGTATTGATACCAGTTCCTTCGGGCGCGGCGCGCAGCAAACCGATCCGAGCAACTCGCAGATTGAGCGCGGCCCCTCCGACTTCGACATTAAGCACAACCTCGTCATCTCCGGCCTCTACCGCATCCCATTCTTTAACGACGGGCGCGGACTCCTGGGCAAGCTGCTCGGCGGCTTTGAGATCAACGGGATTCTCAGCGCCCACACCGGCTTCCCGTTCACACCCGTTGTGTTTGGCGACGTGGCGGTCGACCTCAACGGCGACGCCTTTCGCCCCGATCGTCCGACCAGATACTTCGGCGGCGTCATCGAAAATCCGTCGAACCGGGACTTTATCAACGGGATTTTCCCGGGCGCCAACGCCCGCTTGCCGGGGGGGGCGGCTGGCGGAACTCGCTTTTTTGACCTCATGACACGAGGTCCTGCCGGCATCGGTCGAAACTCGTTTCGCGGGCCGGGCTATCGCTCAATCGACCTGTCAATCGTCAAGCAAACGAAGCTGCCCTTCATCAACGAACAGGCGAACCTCGACCTTCGCGCTAATCTCTTTAACGCTTTCAACCTTCTTAATTTGCCGCCATTCCAACCTGTGACGAGCAGAGTTGACATCGGCAACACCGGCGACTTCGGACGCGCGACATCTGCCCTCGCAGGCCGTGTGATTGAACTGCAAGCGCGCTTTAGTTTCTAACGCGCTTCAACTCTGCGCGCGAACGGCCGAGCCTAGGCTACTCATCCGTTCGCGCCTTTGTTTTCAGAGGCGATGAGGACAAGTTAGTAAAGCGGATCGGCCGAGTTTTGGTTTCAGCCATTCGAGAAAGACAAAAGAGGGAGGTCAGTGTACTGCAACCGGCACATCCCTCTGACTGGGAATTTGATCCAGCCCCTTCCGGTCGCGTTAGCGATCATTGAAATTTAGCCCGGTCTTTCAAGGCCGGGTTTTCGGTACGCTCCAAACACCTCGTCGCGTTAGCGACGATTGAGTGAGGGGTCAGTCGTCGCTGACGCGACGTGATACTTTGCAGGCTTTACTTACCCGGCCTTGAAAGACCGGGCTAAACTCATGCCGACGCTACGCGTCGAACTGCAAAAGATTCGGGATTCAAATCGAATGGAGATCTTTCAAGTGTAGGCATCGGGTCGCTACTAAATCCCCGCTCAATACAGAATCGAGAGCATTAGCGATCGGATCATAAGCTCAACAAGCACTGTCTTCATGGCTACAACCTCCGAGGCCAAAACCAGATTGAGTGTAGGATCCGGTCGCTAATGCTCTCGGTTCTGTAGAGTTGGCCGAAAAAATCAATCCATGAAACCACCCGAACGAGCACGAAAGTCTCGTTCGTGGTATTGCGTGGACCGTCCTGATTCCTGAATACCAAGGCTAGGCCAAAGATAAAGCCCGAAACTCAAACTACCGTCCAATATCTCTTGAGCACTGACATGACCCCAAACAAACCACTCCGTCTTGTGCTAATCCTTCTAGTTGTTTTCATCTCCTTAACGGCCCCGGCATCTGACTCTTACTCGCAGCGGCAGCCAAACGTCGAGGCTCGGATCAATGCCCTGCTGGCACGCATGACACTCGAAGAGAAACTGGGGCAATTGCAACAGCTCGACGGCCACGCCGACGGTCGTTTCAAGGATGAGCAGCCGGAATTGGTCCGCAAGGGCTTGCTGGGCTCGACGTTAAACGTGCGCGGCGTGAAAAACACGAACGACCTCCAGCGCATGGCCGTTGAACAATCACGTCTGAAGATTCCAATGATCTTTGGTTTCGACGTAATTCATGGCTACCGCACCGTCTTTCCCATACCGCTGGGCGAAACGGCGAGCTGGGATCCAGCTGCGGTCAAACGGGCTGCGAGCATTGCCGCGGCGGAAACAAGAGCCGCCGGCGTGCATTGGACGTTCGCGCCGATGGTCGATATAACGCGAGATGCACGTTGGGGTCGAATTGCTGAAGGTTCGGGCGAAGATCCTTATCTCGGTTCCGTGATGGCCCGTGCTCGCGTGCAAGGATTTCAAGGAACTGACTACAGCGCTAACGACAAAGTAGTCGCGTGCGCAAAGCACTGGGTGGCTTATGGCGCAGCCGAAGCGGGTCGCGATTACAATACGACCGAGGTCTCCGAGAGGACCTTGCGCGAAGTTTACTTCCCTCCTTTCAAGGCGGCAGTTGATGCCGGTGTGGGGACTTTCATGAGCGCCTTCAACAATCTGAACGGCATACCCACCTCGGCAAACCCGTTCACACTCACCGACGTCCTGCGCGGTGAGTGGAAGTTTGATGGATTGGTAGTGAGCGACTACACCTCCGTGGAGGAACTCATCAAGCACGGTGTGGCGGCAGATGGGGCTGGAGCCGCACAAGAGGCACTGAGCTCGGGCGTGGACATGGAAATGGTCAGCCGCCTTTATAACCAGCACGCCGCCGAACTGCTGAAAGAGCGACGGCTCACGCCGCAGTCCATTGACGAAGCCGTCCGACGCACACTGCGTATCAAGTTCCGCCTGGGGCTGTTCGATAAGCCTTACGCGGACGAAGCGCGAGAACGCGCAGTCATTTTCAGCCCCGCCAATGTCGCGGCGGCACGAGAAATTGCCGCACGTTCGATGGTGCTGTTGAAAAATGAGAGGGAAGTGTTGCCGTTAGCCAAGAGTGTCAGGTCCATCGCTCTGATTGGACCACTCGCAAACAGCCAGAAAGACATGATCGGTTCCTGGACCGGTGACGGCAAAGCCGAAGATGCAATCACCCTGCTTCAAGGCCTCAAGTTAAAATTGCCACAAGCAAAAATCAATTACGCTCAAGGATGCGAGATTGCTTGCGACCGAGCTGATGGGTTTGAGGAAGCAACTCGTGCTGCCAGAGAATCGGATGTAGTGATTCTGGCCGTGGGTGAATCAGCGGAGATGAGTGGCGAAGCGGCATCGCGCACTTCGCTTGATCTACCGGGTCGCCAGTCAGAGCTAGTTAAAGCGGTGCAGGCTGCCGGTAAGCCAACTATAGTGGTGCTCATGAATGGACGCCCGCTGACTATCAACTGGATCGCGGAAAACACCCCGGCGATTCTGGAGACGTGGTTCGCCGGCACGCAGGCGGGCAACGCGATAGCTGATGTGATCTTCGGCGATGTAAATCCGGGAGGGAAATTACCCGTAACCTTTCCGCGCGCGGTGGGCCAGCTCCCCTTGTATTACAATCACTTCAACACGGGCCGGCCACCCGATATCAACAATAGATATACCTCAAAGTATCTTGATGTTCCCTGGACACCACTTTTCCCTTTCGGTTATGGATTAAGCTATACGCAGTTCAAGATCACAAACCTGCAACTCAGCACGGCACGCATTACGGCAAATGGCAAGCTGACCGTCAGTGTGGACTTGGAGAACTTAGGCAAACGCGCTGGGGACGAAGTTGTGCAATTATACATTCGCGATGTTGTAGCCAGCATGACCCGGCCGGTTAAGGAACTCAAAGGTTTCGAGCGCGTCAGGCTTGAGCCCGGCATGAAGAGGCGGGTAGAGTTTGAGGTCAACTCGGAGCAGCTTGGTTTCTACAATCGTAAGATGCGTTTCGTGGTCGAGCCAGGGGATTTCAAGGTCATGGTCGGGCCAAATTCACAGGACCTGATCGAGTCAACTTTTCGGGTCGTTGAAAGGTAAGGTTCTAATATCTGGTCTGTGTCAGAGAACTGTAGTCTGTCAACCAGTCCGCTGATTGGTACTGTTATAGCGTAGCGAACAACGCAGCTATGCGCGCTACGCCGGAGCGGGGGCGCGCCGCGCTTCGCCCACCTTCCCAACTGCGAATTTCCTCATCTTGAATGGCGTCTGGGCAAAAATCCGAATTCAACATAACATCGGTTCTCACTCTTAATATCTATCTGGTTAGCTTTCAGGGCTCGCAGACGAACTTCGACCCACAAGGGCCAGCGACTTGTAGACGGCGGAGGTTTTCAAGGTGACTGGGTTCAGTACCGAGGCTTTCGTAGTTGCTCTGGCGATCATCGGGATCGTCATTGTAGTGTCGGCGCTTCTTTCGGGATTAATTGAAAGAAGCGGACTACCGCAAGTAGCCGTGTTCCTGGCCATCGGAGCGGCCCTCGGTCCCGCGGGGCTAGGAGTCATCAACGTCACGCTTGAATCTCAGACGCTACGCGTTGTTGCCACCCTCAGCCTGACGCTCGTCCTGTTCACTGACGCCGTCGCTCTCAATATCTCCGAAGTTAAACGTCACGCAATGTTGGCGGTAAGAGTCCTGGGTCCCGGGACGCTATTCTCGGCTGCACTCGGTGGATTCGCCGGTTGGTGGTTGCTCGGTCTCCCAGTACCAGCGGCGGCAATTCTGGGCGCCGCCCTGGCATCAACCGACCCGGTATTGCTGCGCGGGCTACTTCGTCGTCGCGACATCCCCACCAACGCCCGCCAGGCTTTGCAACTGGAGAGCGGATTAAATGATGTCGTACTGTTGCCGGTTGTCCTGGTGGCCATGGCGTTCATGGGACAACATGGCCCGACTGACGCAGCAGCCTGGGCGAAGCTTGGCCTTAATCTGTTCATTCTTGGGCCAGGTGCGGGCGTCGCCGTGGGACTGGTGGCCGTAGCTGCGTTGGACCTCATCCGCAAGCGCATTGGAGTCAGACGCGACTATGAATCGCTCTACTCGCTGGGAGTGGCTTTCTCCGCTTTCGCAGCCGCTGAGGCGGTGCATGGCAGCGGCTTTCTAGCTGCGTTCGCTGCGGGTTTAACCATCGCCGCCCTCGACGTGGAACTCTGCGACTGCTTTCTTGAGTACGGTGGTGTAACTGCCGAGATGATGCTGCTCTTTACTTTCGTACTATTCGGTAATTCCCTCATCTGGAGCGGTTTTACTGTCGTAAGCGGCGCAACTCTGCTCTTCGCCGCCCTTATCATACTGATTCGGCCACCTGTTTACCTGCTCTCACTCTATCGATCCAGGGTCGATAGGCGTGGTCAACTGCTAATTGCGTGGTTCGGTCCACGCGGACTTAGTTCACTGCTTCTGATCTCGCTTCCAGTATTCGCGGGGATACCTGGAACCGAGCGAATGTTTGCGATCTGCTGCCTGGTAGTCCTGATTTCGGTGGTGATACACGGCGGCTCACCGATGCTACTAGCCCGTGCTGCTCGGCGCCGTGCGCTGGAGGAATCCCGGGCCGCAGAAGTTGCGCGCGACTTTGGCGCACCGGCAGAGGGTTCTGAGTCTGCCGATGCCACCAGCACCGACGGCCGAGAGTTGGCACTAATTCAGCCGGGTTCCTACGGCGAAAGCGGCGGTCGTAGCGATTTCACAGTTGACGACCGAGATTCCGATGGCGGTAACCATAACGACGAAGTTAGTTCGGAACGAATCTCTATCAATGAAGTGCTCCGCTTGCTGAAATCAGACGAACCTATCGCAATCCTGGATGTACGAACCGAGCGAAGCCTGGAGACCAGCGACTCGCAGATAAAGGGTGCAGTTCGCTTGCCACCCGAGCATGTAGTCCCGCGAGCTAGTGAGCTAAATCTTCCCAAGGACGCATGGCTAATCGCCTACTGTGCTTGACCAAACGAAGCGACCAGCGCCCGTGTGGCGCAGGAACTTCGAAGAGCGGGTTGGTCCAAGGCGAGAGCGCTTACCGGCGGCTGGGATGCGTGGCAAGCCGCACACTTACCGGTGGAGCCCAAAGGCTCTTAGTGCAGAAAGTGTGATTGATCAGTTGCAGCGCTAGCGGTTTGAGAGCCAGCGGAGGGGGCGAGCGACCTCTGGTACAGAACCGGGAGCGGTAGCGACTGCAGTCAAGGAACGCACTATTCAAGGAATGAATGAGGTTCTCACATCCGTTATGAAGGTAACATACAAGACGATAGAGTTCTCTGAACGCGACCTCAAAGAAGTGTTCTCCTTGTTCACCAGTTCTACAGCGCATGAACTAAATCAAATTGATGACCCAACCAACGAACATCACTTCGAACGGGTTAACCTCATGGAAGAGTATAAACTCTCCTACGAAAAGCGAGAATTCGCGATCGATGCGTTGCGCGCGGTTCTCGCATTTCTGCACCGGCAAGGCTACCAGCTTGAAAAGGACGGTGAGATTCTAAAGTTAGGTGGGATCTCAAAGCAGTTCACTGCGTAAGGGAATCGTGCTGCATCAGATCAACCGTCAGTCAATTATTGTATTGCCCGTATTGATAAGTGTATTCCTCAGCGGTCGGGGTGCAAAAGTTAGTTAAGGTCTGACTAATGGACGCGACGGTAGCGCCCGGTAGTTGAGTGCGGTCGCTATCGCTCCCGGTTCTGTAAGAAGTCGCTGATCCGGTTGCGCTTGAGTCTTGGGGGAATTTGAAAGTAGGATATCAGCAATGAGATTAAAGAGATGGGCAAAGGCACTGGGATTCTGGGGATTCCTATTCTTCCTCGTTAAGGGATTGCTATGGCTGACGATTCCGGCGCTAGTTGCTCTCATTGCCAACTAATTATTGTCCAATAACTTCGCGGTATGAAAAAGCGTCGGCTGAGTACTGCTGGAGTAGTTCTTATTCCGATCCTCACGGCGGCGCTGCTAACTGCTCATCAATCTACCACTCACTTGACTCCGCAGAATATTCATCGTCCCCGGGCGCGTGAGGCGGGCATCATAGTTGGTGTCTTTCCCCCTGGCGCTCTGAACGCGATTACTGACGTCCCGGGTGTGCTGGTTGGTCACACCACGATTATACGGCAAGAAAACATTCGCACCGGGGTTACCGCAGTCGTCCCTCATAGTGGAAATCTGTTTCGCGATAAGGTCCCCGGCGCAGTCTTTGTAGGGAACGGCTTCGGCAAACTAATGGGCTCGACCCAGGTTAATGAGCTGGGCGAGATCGAAACTCCAATCCTGCTGACCTCCACGTTGAGCGTGCCGCGCGTTGCTGATGCCTTGATGGATTACATGGTGAACCTTCCCGGAAATGAAGATGTTCAGTCAGTGAATCCTCTTGTGGCAGAAACCAACGATGGATATTTGAACGACATCCGCGGACGGCATATCACTCGCGAGGATGTCCTGGCGGCGATCAAGAACGCCAGGAGCGGAACAGTTGACGAAGGCTCGGTGGGCGCAGGGACAGGCACAGTCGCCTTTGGCTTCAAGGGCGGCATCGGCACCTCCTCACGCAAGTTGCCCGCGGGTTTGGGCGGATGCACAGTTGGAGTGCTCGTGCAGTCAAATTTCGGCGGCATTCTAACAATCAACGGAGCTCCGGTTGGCCGTGAGCTCGGGCAGTACTATTTAAAGGACCAACTTGGGATCACCAACCCGGTGGGAAACCGCAATACCACCGCCCAGGGTAAGGATCTGAAAGAAGCCGACGGCTCAATCATCATAGTGATCGCAACCGACGCGCCGGTTGATGCTCGCAACCTCGGACGCATGGCAGCGAGGGCCATGATGGGGCTGGCAAAAACTGGTTCAGCAGGCACAAATGGTAGTGGCGACTACGCGATTGCCTTCTCGACATCCATCGACGTTCGCATGCGAATGGCCACTAATCCCGCCGATCGCAACGCCGCGCGCAATTTAAAGTCCCTACCAAACGATGCCATGTCGCCATTGTTCCTCGCAGTAATCGAGGCCACGGAAGAAGCTATTTACAATTCGCTCTTTCGTGCCCAGACCACCACCGGCCGTGGCCGTACGGTGGATGCACTCCCACTCGAGC